>NZ_GL882815.1:128757-145526 GCF_000195655.1 Klebsiella sp. MS 92-3 | reverse complement strand
ACAGGCCAGTTCGCAGGTTTTGCAACCGGTACAGCGAGCGGAGTCGATAAAGAATCCATATTGCGTGCTCATGGTTTACTCCTTAAACCTTCTCGATATCGACCAGGTTGGTATGCTGTGGATTCCCCTTCGCCAGCGGCGACGGGCGGTGGGTGGTCAGGGTATTCATGCAGGCGCCATGGTCGATCCGATCTCCGGTCATATTGGCGTCGTGCCAGGCGCCCTGGCCCATCGCCGAGACCCCCGGCATGATGCGTGGCGTCACTTTCGCCGGCAGCCGGACTTCGCCGCGCTGATTAAAAACGCGCACCATATCGCCGTTTTTAATCCCGCGTTTTTCCGCGTCAAGCGGATTGATCCATACTTCCTGGCGACAGGCCGCTTGTAATACATCAACGTTGCCGTAGCTGGAATGGGTGCGCGCTTTATAGTGGAAACCAAACAGCTGCAGCGGATACTGGCTGCGCAGCGGATCGTCCCAGCCTTCAAATGTGGAGGCGTAGACCGGCAGCGGGCTGATAACTTCGTCTTTCTCCAGCTGCCAGCGGGCGGCAATCTCTGCGAGTCGGCTGGAGTAGATTTCAATTTTGCCGGACGGGGTTTTGAGCGGATGCGCTTCAGGATCGCGCCGGAAGTCGCGATAGGCGACGAAGTGGCCGTTCGGGTCTTTGCGCTTGTAGATGCCCATTCGCTTCAGATCCTCGTAGGCCGGCAGCGCCGGATCTTTCGCCACCATTTTGGCGTACAGATACTGCAGCCACTGTTCCTGGGTACGTCCCTCGGTAAAACGTTGATGCACGTCGTCGCCGAGTCGTTTCGCCACTTCGCTTAGGATCCAGTAAATCGGTTTGCGTTCGAACTTCGCTGAGGTGGCGGGCTGAATAAAAATCAGATAGCCCATATTGCCGGCGTAATCGTTAGGAATGATATCCTCCTGCTCAACGGTCATCAGGTCGGGCAGCAGCAGGTCGGCGTATTTCGCCGACGAGGTCATAAAGTTGTCGATAACCACAATGGTTTCGCACTTGCTTTCATCCTGCAGAATTTCGTGGGTCTTATTGATGTCGGAGTGCTGGTTGATGATGGTGTTGCCCGCGTAGTTCCACAGGAACTTGATCGGCACATCCAGCTTCTCTTTTCCGCGTACGCCATCGCGGCTGGCGGTCATCTCTGGACCGCGCGCGATGGCGTCGGTCCAGGTAAAGCAGGAGATGGCGGTCTTCACCGGGTTTTCCAGCACCGGCAGGCGCTCAATGGTGATGGTGTAGGTTGATTCGCGGGCGCCGCTATTGCCGCCGTTGATGCCGACGTTGCCGGTTAAGATCGGCAGCATGGCGATCGCCCGGGCGGTGAGTTCGCCGTTGGCCTGGCGCTGGGGCCCCCAGCCCTGGCAAATGTAGGCCGGCTTGCTCATGCCGATTTCGCGCGCCAGCTTAATGATGCGATCGGTGGGGATACCGGTAATACGCGAGGCCCACTGCGGCGTTTTAGCGATCCCGTCGTCGCCCTCGCCGAGGATATAGGCTTTGTAGTGACCGTTCGCCGGCGCCCCGGCCGGGAGCGTTTTCTCGTCGTAGCCAACGCAGTATTTATCAAGGAAAGGCTGGTCCACCAGATCTTCGTTAATCAACACCCAGGCGATACCGGCCACCAGCGCGGCGTCGGTGCCGGGGCGAATGGGGATCCACTCATCTTCCCGACCGGCGGCGGTATCGGTGTAGCGCGGATCGATGACGATCATTCGCGCGTTAGAGCGCTCGCGGGCCTGCTCCAGATACCAGGTAATGCCGCCGCCGCTCATCCGGGTCTCCGCCGGATTGTTGCCGAACATCACTACCAGCTTGCTGTTTTCAATATCCGAGGTGCTGTTGCCGTCGTTACTGCCGTAGGTGTAGGGCATGGCGCAGGCAATCTGCGCAGTACTGTAGGTACCGTACTGGTTAAGCGAGCCGCCGTAGCAGTTCATTAAACGCGCCACCGGCGACGCGGAAGGCGACGAACGGGTGATGTTGCCGCCGACGATCCCTGAAGAGTAGTTAATGTATACGGCTTCGTTGCCATACTGCGCTACCACGCTCTTCAGGCGGTCGGCGAGGGTATCCAGCGCCTCCTGCCAGCTGATGCGGACAAATTTGCCTTCTCCGCGCTTGCCGACGCGCTTCATGGGATAGTTAAGGCGATCCGGATGATTGATGCGCCGGCGAATCGAACGCCCGCGCAGGCAGGCGCGGACCTGATGGTCGCCGTAGCGGTCATCGCCGGTGTTATCCGTTTCGACGTAAACCACTTCATCATCACGCACGTGCAGCCGCAGTTAACCGAGCAGGCGCCCCAGACAATGCGGGTGTTGTCGCCGGTAGCCTGTTGTACCGCCGCCGCGGCGCGGCGCAGCGTAAAGGGCAGGGTAAGCCCGCCGGCGGCCAGCGCGAGGGAACCGAGGGCTGTGGATTTGAGTAGCGCGCGTCGGCTGACGCCGCCGGGAGATTCCTGATTCGACATTGCTCACTCCATGATCGTTATGTTGTACGGAGAAGGGCCGCTGTGCCATTAACAGACGCAGGGGTGAGCGATAATACGTTATGGGTAGCCAGTAGACCTTATCCCTGGTCAATGCAGGGATAAGATCTTTCATTTGAAACCGAAGAGGGCTTACTGAGCGTCGTTTTCGGCGGGACTGTCGCTGTTACGCGTATAGGTGATTTTGAAGGTGTCGTTGGCGCAATGACCGACCACCTGAACCCCGGGCTGGTCTGCCTGATCGTTTGGCACAATGGCCAGGCTGAAGGCGGTTTCCGGTACGCCATTGTTGATGATCTTCTGCTGGATGTCGCTTTTGACCCGTTCACAGGAGTCGGGAGCCGCCAGTACGGCCGTGGAGCACAGCAGTAGCGCAGCGCCGGTGCAGAGGGATAGTTTCATCTTACGCTCCTTATCGATGTTATCCAGATTTAAGCATAGCAGAACTGGTGTAAACAATTGTATTTGCTAATATGATCGGATGTACACAAAAGGAATCGTCTGTGAAAAGATTGTATTGGCTGATCCCGGCAGCGCTGCTGCTGACGGCATGCGACCGTAAAAGCGCCCCGGACGCCTTCACCCCGGAAATGGCGAGTTTTTCCAATGAGTTTGAGTTTGATCCCCTGCGCGGGCCGGTGAAAGATTTTAGCCAGACGCTGCTGGATGAACACGATGTGGTGGTCAAGAAGGTGAGCGCTCAGCTCTCAAGGGAAGGGTGTTTCGATCTGCTGACCCTGGAAGATGTGGAGAACAAAACCGGCGCCACGCTGCTGCTGGACGCCAACTATTACGTCGACGGGCGCACCCACGAGAAGCGGCTGCGCCTGCAGGGCAAGTGTCAGCTGGCGGAGATGCCTGCCGCCGGGGTGAGTTGGGAGACGGATGATAACGGTTTTATTATCAGCGCACGCGGCAAAGAGACCACCGCCACCTACCGCTATGACAGCGATGGCTATCCGCTGGGAAAAACCACCACCGCCAAAGAGGAGCGATTTACCGTCGCCTCAACGCCGTCAAAGGATCCGCGTAAGAAATTGGACTATACCGCCATCAGCACCTTCAACGATCGCACGCTGGGCACGGTGCGTCAGACCTGCGACTACGACGATCACGACAATCCGCTGAGCTGTGAGCTGCAGGTGATCGATGAAAGCGTCCAGCCGCCGCTGACCCGCCAGTACACCATTAAAAACCGTATCGATTATTACTGAGCCGTCGGCTTCAGCAGGGACGGCCCGGACGTTTTGTGCTCGGCCAGATACTGGTGCTGGAACAGGCACATGCGGATGGTGTTGCGGTACTCGCCGTTAATGAAAAACTCATGGATCAGTTCACCCTCGACCATAAAGCCGAGCTTGCGGTAAATATGGATCGCTTTTTCATTCTCTTTATCAACGATTAAATACAGCTTATACAGATTGAGCACGGTAAAGCCATAGTCCATCGCCAGACGTGCGGCGCGGGTGGCGAGACCTTTTCCCTGGAAGTCGGGGGAGATGATGATCTGGAACTCGGCCCGGCGGTGCACATGGTTGATTTCAACCAGCTCCACCAGTCCGGCTTTATCGCCATTGCATTCGATGACAAAGCGGCGCTCGCTTTGATCGTGAATATGTTTGTCGTACAGATCGGAGAGCTCAACGAAGGCCTCGTACGGCTCTTCAAACCAGTAGCGCATGACGCTGGCGTTGTTATCGAGCTGGTGGACGAAGCGCAAATCTTCGCGCTCAAGCGGGCGGAGTTTGACGTGTAGCGCGTCGGTCATGGAGATTCCTGTGGTCAAAACGGAAAAGGGATTACAGAAAGGCGGCGCCCGCAGGCGCCAGCGTGGTTAGGGAGCGGCTCAGGGATTGATCGCGCGGCCGGTGCGACGGTCAAGACAGCGCAGGGTGTTTGGCTCCCAGTAGGCATTGACGTTGGCGCTCTTCTGGCAGTTATCCTGCGCGTCGAAAGCGACATCGGCTTTATCCCACTCTTTTTCCGCCCGTTTGTTCACCTTCTGGCGCAGGCTGCGGGTGTCGTTCCATTGCTCTTTTTCCATCGACGCCTGCTGACGGCTCTGCGCGCTGTCGCCAGATTCAATCACCAGCCGGTCGGTGGCGGCATAGGAGCTGGAGGTGTAGACCACAGCGCTTAACGCCAGAATGGCGGTCAGGCACCAGCGTTTGTTCAGTGTCATGTTCATCACGATTTCCTTTAAGTGATGGGTTAACCCTCAGATTCAGTTTACTACAGCTCTTTTGTCGGGCATAGCCGGCAAAACAGCGTGGGGCAGAAGCTATTATCGCGTAGAATAGTTCAACGCTTTGTCTCTTTTACGAATCTTTTAATGCTCAAAACAACGCTGCTGTTCTTTGCTACCGCTCTGTGTGAAATCGTCGGCTGTTATCTACCGTGGCTATGGCTCAAGCGCGGGGCAACGCCGCTGCTGCTGATCCCCACCGCCCTGGCGCTGGCGCTATTCGTCTGGCTCCTGACGCTCCATCCGGCCGCCAGCGGGCGGGTATATGCCGCCTACGGTGGGGTGTACGTTTGTACCGCATTGCTCTGGCTGCGGGTCGTTGATGGGGTCAAATTAACCCATTATGACTGGGCGGGCGCGGCCATCGCCCTGTGCGGCATGCTAATCATCGTGGCGGGGTGGGGACGGGCCTAAGCCCGTCATGTGTGATCCCTGCCGCTTTTTTCAACCCTAATTCTTGTATGGTAGTCGACCTGTTGCCTTACTTATCAGACATCCTATTTAAGTATGACTCTGTAAGGAACAACGATGGCTATCGAGACTCTTGCCGCCCGGACCGGGGCGACGCCGTTACGCATCCGTCGGGTGCAGAAGATCACCCTGACGCTGCTGTTTATCGCCGGTATCGTCAACTTTCTTGACCGCTCTTCGCTGAGCGTCGCCGGGGAGGCGATACGCGCCGACCTGGGCCTTAGCGCCACCGAGTTTGGGGTGCTGCTCTCCGCCTTTTCGCTCTCCTACGGCTTCGCGCAACTGCCCTCCGGTATTTTGTTGGATCGCCTGGGGCCACGGATTGTGCTGGGCGCCGGGCTGATTTTCTGGTCCGCGATGCAGGCCCTGACCGGGATGGTCAATTCGTTCTCGCATTTTATTCTGCTGCGCATTGGCCTCGGGATCGGCGAAGCGCCGTTTATGCCAGCCGGCGTGAAATCGATCAACGACTGGTATGCGCAAAGAGAGCGCGGCACGGCGGTGGGAATATTCAACTCCTCGACGGTGCTGGGCCAGGCTATCGCCCCGCCGGCCCTGGTCATCATGCAGTTGGCCTGGGGTTGGCGAACGATGTTTGTGGTGATTGGTTTAGCCGGGATCGTGGTCGGCCTGTGCTGGTATGTGGGCTACCGTAACCGTCGGCAGTTTACCCTGCAGGAGGAGGAGCAGCAGTATCTGGCCAGTGAGGAGGCGGCCCGCCCGGCGCTGAAGTTTAGCGAATGGCTGGCTCTGTTTAAACGGCGGACTACCTGGGGGATGATCCTCGGCTTTTCCGGTGTGAACTACACCGGCTGGCTGTATATCGCCTGGTTGCCCGGCTATTTGCAGGCGCAGCAGGGGTTAAGCCTGGCCCGTACCGGCTGGGTGGCGGCGATCCCGTTTCTTGCCGCGGCGGTGGGGATGTGGGTCAACGGCCTGGTGGTCGATGCCCTGGCGCGCAGAGGCTACGATCAGGCGAAAACCCGCAAAACGGCGATTGTTATCGGTCTGGTGCTGTCGGCGCTGGGCACCTTGCTGGTGGTTCAATCGTCCACGCCAGCCCAGGCGGTGGCTTTTATCTCCATGGCGCTGTTTTGCGTTCATTTTGCCGGGACGTCCGCCTGGGGGCTGGTGCAGGTAATGGTGGCGGAGCATAAAGTGGCTTCGGTGGCGGCGATCCAGAACTTCGGCAGCTTTGTGTTTGCCTCCTTCGCGCCGATCGTGACCGGCTGGGTAGTGGATACGACTCACTCTTTCAATCTGGCGCTGGTGATCGCCGCCGGGGTGACCTTTACCGGGGCGCTGTGCTACTTCTTTATCGTCAAAACTCGCATCGATTAACAACGCTCGGCGATTCGTCAACAGCAGGCCCGCAGGGACGCGCGGCCGCCATGTTCTTCTCCTGCGCTATCCTGTCACTGCGGCGATTGCAGCCACGTGCCCCGTGCTTTATCAGGCGAGATCTTCTTGTATGGTAGTTGACAGAAATCAAAGATGTTATACCAATTGCGTGAGATGGTTGAGGCACAAAGGCATTCTCCTCGAGAGTTCTCCCTGAGAATGGTTGATGGGCTACATAACAACGAGAGTCATCATGGAAAACACCCTCTTAACCGCTAACGCCACGCTGCCGACCTACGATCGCAGCGCACTGATCCCCCGTATCGTTCATCTTGGTTTTGGCGCGTTTCATCGCGCTCATCAGGCTGTGTATGCCGATATACTGGCCAGCGAGCACGGCAGCGACTGGGGCTACACCGAAGTTAATCTGATTGGCGGCGAGCAGCAGATCGCCGATCTCCAGCAGCAGGATCTGCTGTATACCGTCGCCGAAATGTCCGCCGACGCCTGGACCGCGCGCGTGGTTGGTGTGGTGAAGAAGGCGCTGCACGCCGGGGTTGATGGTCTCGAAGCGGTGCTGGCGGCGATGTGTCAGCCACAGGTGGCCATTGTCTCCCTGACGATTACTGAGAAAGGCTATTGCCATTCGCCAGCCAGCGGCGAACTGCAGCTCGATCACCCGCTGATCGCCGCCGATTTGCATAACCCGCACCAGCCAAAATCGGCGGCGGGGGTAGTGGTGGAGGCCTTATCTCGCCGCCGGGCGGCCGGCCTGCCTGCTTTTACCGTGATGTCCTGCGATAACATGCCGGAAAATGGTCACGTGATGCGCAACGTCGTCTGCGCCTACGCCCGGGCTCTGGACGAGGATCTTGCCGCATGGATAGAGCAGAATGTCACCTTTCCGTCGACCATGGTGGACCGGATTGTCCCGGCGGTGACTGCCGAAACCCTCGATAAAATTACCCAGCTGACCGGGGTGCGCGACCCGGCCGGGGTGGCCTGCGAACCTTTCCGTCAGTGGGTGATTGAGGATAACTTTGTTGCCGGACGTCCGCAGTGGGAGAAAGCGGGAGCGGAACTGGTCACCGACGTGGTGCCTTTCGAAGAGATGAAGCTGAGAATGCTCAATGGTAGCCATTCGTTCCTCGCTTATCTCGGCTATCTGGCCGGTTATCAGCATATCAACGACTGTATGCAGGACGATAACTACCGTCGCGCGGCGCTGTCGTTGATGCTGGACGAACAAGCACCAACGCTGAAGGTGCAGGGGGTGGATCTGTCACGCTATGCCAGTTTGCTGATTGACCGTTACTGCAATCCGGCGCTGAAGCACCGCACCTGGCAGATAGCCATGGACGGCAGCCAGAAGTTGCCCCAGCGCATGCTGGACTCCATACGCTGGCATCTGGTGCATCAGCGTGATTTTACACTGCTGGCGCTGGGCGTGGCAGGGTGGATGCGTTACGTTGGCGGCGTTGACGATGCGGGCCAGTCAATCGAGATATGCGACCCGTTGTTGCCGGTTATCCAGCAAGCGGTGGCTGCCAGCGCCGATGGCGAAGCGCGAGTCAAAGCGCTGCTGGGTATTGAGGCTATTTTCGGCGTCGAACTGCCGCAGGAGTCACGCTTTGTCACGGCGGTGACCCGCGCCTACTTAGCGCTGCAGCGGCAGGGGGCTAAAGCTACCGTCGCCGCGTGGGCCGCCGCGCAATAATCTTTTTCCGGTGTCGGTCCCGGGGTCGACACCGGCTCTTCAGTTATTTCTACGATACTCCGCTGATGTCTATTTTTTGCTAGCGATCGGTTTTAGCAGACGCAGAATATGATCGAACGCAATGTCTATACATAACTCTATATTTCCCTGATTTACTAAAGATAATTAGCTGTTATTTTTCCGAACAATGACTGGTATTTCACCGCAATAATGGCATAGTTAAGTTATTGAAAAAGAACTTTCTCTGCAAAAGGAGTACGGGCCATGTATAAAAAAATTTTATTGCCTGTTGATGTCTTTGAAATGGATTTAAGCGATAAAGCGGTGCGTCACGCGGAATTTCTCGCTTCGGCCGAAAATGGCGAGATCACCTTGCTCAACGTTCTGCCGAACAGCAGCCGTTCGCTATTGCGCGGTTTTACGGCGGATATTCGTAAGTTTGAAGCCTATATGGAAGAAGAGTCGGAGAAAAAAATGCGCGAGGTGGCGCGACTGTTCGCCATCCCCATGACGCGGATCCATACCCGCGTAGTCTTTGGCAACGTGCGTGACGAAATTCTGGCTATCAGTAACAACGAAGAGTTCGATGTCATTGTGATTGGTTCCCGCAAACCAGGGATCTCCACCCATCTGCTGGGCTCCAACGCCGAGTCAATTCTGCGCTACGCCAAAACGCCGGTATTGGTCGTTAGATAATCCCTTCAATGACGACGGCTGCGTCGGCCATGCCGGCAGCCGTCTGACTCTTATTCTTCACTAAACCAGTCGCGGTTCTCCTGGCGAATCAGCAGTACGGATTCGCTGATTTCATGCAAATGGATACTCATGGCTTTTTCTACCGCCTCGGCATCGCGTTTTTCCAGCGCGGTGAAAATCTCATGATGCTGGCGCAGAAGCATCTCAGGAGAGGTGACATGGTCCAGACTCATATAGCGGACGCGATCGATGGCGGCTTTAATATTTTCCACTGTCTCCCAGGCCAGCTGACAGTCGGCAATAATCGACAGCTTCTGGTGAAATTCATCATCGAGCAGGAAAAAGTCGTTTAACTGCTGCCGATCAACGGCAATACGCTGCTGGTGAAGATTCTGTTCCAGCTGATAAAGTTGCTCTTCGTTAATCATGCCGGCGGCACGGCGAACCACCGCGCACTCGATCGCCTGGCGGACGAAGCAACCATTACGCACCTGCGACAATGAGATTTTATTGACGTAGCTACCGCGCTGGGGACGAATCTGGATAAGTCCGTTTTCCGCCAGCTTAATGAAGGCTTCGCGCACCGGCTGACGAGACACCGCAAAACGCACGGAGACTTCTTTCTCCGACAGCGGTGTACCAGGCGGGATCAGGCAGTGAACGATATCCCGGCGGAGGATGCGATAAATTTGCTGATTGACGGGTTGCGTCGGATTCAGTTGCGATTCTGCGGCCATTGATGGTTACTTTTTAGGGGGTTATGCGCACTATTTTACGCGTTTTTTGCGTTTCCGCCCATACCCGGCCCGCAGGCCGGGTGGCTGACGGTTAGCCCTGGCGGTGAACGCTGAGTCCGGCAAAGCTCTGACTCACCGGCATCATCTCCAGGGTGTTGATGTTGACATGTTTCGGCAGGGTGGCGACCCACCAGACCGCCTCGGTCACATCTTCCGGCGTTAGCGCTTGGGTATTTTCGTAAGCTTTTTCGGCTTTAGCGTCATCGCCCTTAAAGCGGACGTTAGAAAACTCGGTGCCGCCCACCAGACCCGGCTCGATGTCGGTCACGCGCACCGCGGTGCCGTGCAGGTCGGTACGAAGATTGAGGCTAAACTGACGGACAAAGGCTTTGGTCGCCCCATAGACGTTTCCGCCGGCGTAAGGCCAGCTGCCTGCCGTAGAGCCGATATTGATGATATGGCCGCGATTGCGCTCCACCATCCCCGGCAGCACGGCGCGGGTCATGTACACCAGCCCTTTATTATTGGTGTCGATCATATCTTCCCAGTCTTCCACACTGGCGCGGTGCGCCGGCTCCAGACCAAGCGCCAGGCCGGCGTTGTTCACCAGCACATCGATAGCCTGCCACTCGGCCGGCAGGTCAGCAATCAGCGTCTCAATGGCGGCGCGGTTGCGGACGTCAAGTTGCGCGATATAAAGGTTATCGCCCAGCTCGTCTTTCAGCGTCTTCAGGCGCTCTTCACGACGACCGGTGGCAATCACTTTATGACCGTTAGCGATAAAACGGCGAGTAATACTTTCACCAAAACCGGCGGTGGCGCCGGTGACCATGATAATCATCTTACTGTTCCTCAACGCTTTTTGTGTTTTCATACCATAGCACGCACAGGCGGCGACCGGTAACGGAAATCATTGCGACCCCTTAAGGAGAGGCCTAATCTTACAGCATTAGCCTGTACAGGAGAGAAAGATGTCCGAACGAAACCCCTTTTTTAGCGTCAGTACGTTGCCTTACCAGGCGCCGCCGTTCGATGTGATTGACGACAGCCACTATCGCCCGGCGTTTGATGAGGGCGTCCGGCAGCAGCGGGCCGAAATTCGCGCTATTATCGACAATCCGCAGCCGGCCAGTTTCGCCAACACGCTCGAGGCGCTGGAGCAGAGTGGTCAGCTGCTGGCGCGGGTGACGCGGGTCTTTTTCGCCATGGCTGGCGCCCATACCAATCCTTATATTCAATCACTGGATGAACAATTTTCCGCCGAACTCGCCGAGCTGGGGAATGACATCTGGCTTAATGCGGCCTTGTTTCAGCGCGTGAACAGCGTCTACGAGCAGCGCGACGCGCTGGCGCTGGACAGCGAGTCCTATCGTCTCCTGACCCTGACGTGGCAACGTTTTGTTCACGCCGGGGCGACGCTGGCTCCCGAGCAGCAGGCGGCGCTGCGCACACTGAACACCGAAGCGGCTACGCTGCAAAGTCAGTTCCAGCAGCGACTGCTGGGAGCGGCAAAAAGCGGCGGCCTGGTGGTTGATTACCGGCATCAACTGGCTGGCCTGAGCGATGAGGAGATAGCGGCGGCGGCTGACGCAGCGCGTGAAAGAGGGCTTAGCGACCGCTGGTTGCTGACGCTGACCAATACCACCCAGCAGCCACAGCTGCTTGCGCTGCGCGACCGGCAAACGCGGGAGAATCTCTTCGCCGCCGGCTGGACCCGCAATCAGCAGGGCGATGAGCATGATACGCGTGACCTGGTACTGCGGCTGGCGGCGATCCGTGCGCAGCAGGCTGAGCTGTTGGGAGCCGCTGATTACGCCAGCTGGGCGCTGACCGATCAAATGGCGGCTTCCCCGGCGGAGGCATTGGGCTTTATGCGTCAGATCGCGCCGGCGGCGCGGGCGCGGGCGGAACGAGAGCTGGCGGACATCCAGCAGGTGATCGACAACGAAGGCGGGGGTTTTCGCGCGACGGCATGGGACTGGCTTTACTACAGCGAGCAGGTGCGGCGGGCTGCCTACGCCATTGATGACGCGCAGCTCAAACCCTATTTTGCCCTCGAGCGGGTGCTGCACGACGGCGTCTTCTGGACGGCAACGCAGCTCTTTGGGCTGCGCTTTGTTGAGCGCTTTGATATACCGGTCTATCACCCGGATGTGCGGGTCTGGGAGATCTTCGATCACAACGGCGAAGGGATGGCGCTGTTTTACGGTGACTACTACGCTCGTGACTCAAAGAGCGGCGGCGCATGGATGGATGTGTTTGTCGAACAGTCGACTCTGCGCGCGCAGCGCCCGGTTATCTACAATGTCTGCAACTACCTCCGTCCGCAGGCAGGGCAGAGCGCGCTGCTGTCGTGGGATGAGGTGATCACCCTGTTTCATGAGTTCGGCCATACCCTGCATGGGCTGTTCGCCAGCCAGCGCTACGCCAGTCTCTCGGGGACCAATACGCCGCGCGATTTTGTCGAATTTCCTTCGCAGATCTTCGAACACTGGGCCAGCCAGCCGCAGGTGTTTGCCCACTACGCGAAGCACTACCAGTCCGGGGAGCCGATGCCGCAGGCGCTACGCGACAATATGTTGCGTGCGGCAACCTTCAATAAAGGGTACGACATGAGCGAGCTGTTGGCTGCTGCGTTACTCGATATGCGGTGGCATAGCCTGTCGACCTCGGCATTACCGGAGGAGGTGGACGCGTTTGAGCAGCTGGTGCTTCGGGAAGAGAACCTGGATCTGGCGGCGGTCCCCCCGCGCTATCGCAGCAGCTATTTCTCCCATATCTTCGGCGGCGGCTATGCGGCAGGCTATTACGCCTATCTGTGGACCCAGATGCTGGCCGACGACGGCTATCAATGGTTCGTGGAGCAGGGCGGTTTGACCCGTGAGAACGGTCAGCGTTTCCGTGAGGCGATTTTATCACGCGGGAACAGCACTGATTTAGCTGAACTGTATCGCCAGTGGCGCGGACACGATCCGCAGATTGAGCCGATGCTGAAAAATCGCGGGTTGAGTGCGTAGGGCAATTTTAGTCTGACAAGATAACCGGGCGCGCTGCCCGGTTTTTTGTCTGATCTAGTCGTAACCTTATATTTCTTTTACCTCACGCTGCCTAAATCTTTATCGCTCTCTCTCCCTTTAAGCATTAGCGTGGCTTCTTCGATACGAATGAAGCGCCCGGAATCATCTATTTCAGCGAACATATAAACTTCCATGTCCACCTCTTCTCCGCTGCGCCTGGTGCACAGAACGCGATGCCTTGTGGCATAAAGATTCCCGTTACGAAGTTCGTCATGTAACTCAATTTTAGCGAAGGCGATAATTTCCCGGAGTCTACGCGCATGCTGAGCAAAGCCATCTAATCCTTCCCACTTGTTATCAGTGCGCTGCCGATAACCGGGACTAAAATAGCGACTGAGTATCCGATCCAGTGGTATCTGTTGGTGGTTGATAATGTCATCCAATACCCTAGTAATAGTAATCATTTTGATGGTTAGTCCTCTGTGAAAGTGATGAATACTTTACAATCGACTAACTGGCTTCAGTACGGTATAAAAGACATTAAACACCTCAAACACGCCAATATGCACGATCCATTGATTCCATTCGAACCGGTGTTTTCACCCCAGGGACCCACTTTACTCGTCGCGGTACGTCAGTCTGAGGTAATACGGGAGACTCCACGCCACCATCACAGCTGTGGGCAGTTAATCGGTGCCATACGTGGGCTACTTACGGTCGATGGCGGTGATTGTCGCTGGGTGGTACCGGCAACACATGCCGTCTGGATACCGCCAGGTGTTCCGCACGGCCTGCGCTCGCACGGTCCATATTCAGGATGGAGTGTTTATGTTTCTGCCAAAGCCTGTGGCGAGCTACCTGATAAGCCATCTGTTCTCTCAATGACAAATCTGCTGCGTGAAGCGATAACGCGAGCGGCTGCATGGCAAGGTGTAGAGCTTAATGCGTCCCAAAAACGTTTAGCTGGCGTTATTCTTGATGAAATTGGTTCCCTTCCCAGGGTTAATCTTGGGCTTCCAATGCCGCAAGATAGCCGATTGCTCAGAATCGCGCAGGCGCTGTCAGCAAACCCGGACGACGGGCGCAGGTTGGAAGAATGGGCAGCCTGGGCCGGCATGTCATCACGCACGCTCACGCGACGATTCCGAGCCGAAACGGGTTTTAGCTTCAATGAATGGCGACAGCGGATACGCTTACTCAGGGCTCTTGAGCTACTGGCTGCCGGCAAGCCAGTGACGGCGATAGCGCTGGATCTGGGATATGACAATGTGAGTGCCTTCATAGCCTTGTTCCGTCGGATGTTCGGCACTACTCCAGGGCGGTATAAAATTTAATTATCTCTTCGCTGAATATGATGCGTTATCCGCCGCTTTGATTACGTTTGTCATGGGCTGAGAGGGGCAAGTAATTCGGGCCCCTGATTTTTCACATTGCCGACCGCCCGCGTTACCGGGTGCCAGGTAAAATCGTCGGCGGAAACGGCTCCGTCACTGGCAATCTCCGCCGCTTCCGCGCCGGTGACATCCTGCCTCATCCATTCCCGGGCGGCTTCAGGCGCCAGGACCAACGGCCGACGGTCATGAATATCGACAAGACCGCGATCGGCGGCGGCCGTCACGATCAAGAATCCTTCGGCATGGTCCCCACGTTCGAACGGAGTCCGACCAATCGCGGCCATAAAAATTGGCTGGCCATCCTTACGCTGGATAAAGTATGGCTGCTTTTTATTTCCTTCCTTTTTCCACTCAAACCAGCCGTCGGCGAAGCAGATCGCCCGTCCGTGCTCCCACAGCGGCTTGAACATCCTGCTGGAGGCTGCAGTCTCAACCCGGGCATTAATCAGCGGCGGTTTATCCCACCATCCTGGCGCATAGCCCCAGTAAACGGCATCGAGATGGAGTTGCTCATCGCGTTCATTGAGGAGTAAAACTTTTGTCCCGGGCGCGACGTTATAGCGCCCGATAGGCGCCGGGTCCCAGGCAATATCTCGTTCGGCCGCTTCCACGAGATGCGCCAGGTATTCCTCCCGGCTTTGCGCTTGCGCAAAACGTCCGCACATAGCCACCTCCAGCGTGATGTCTGACTAACAGTATAGAACAGCTGCAAAACGGTGTTTTCACCTGCCCAAATACCACGCTCCTTCCACGTCAGTAGACCATTATTTCAGGCCGTCATCTTGCCTGACGTCGCGACAGTACACGCTGGGCGTTAGGCCTGGCATTGTCCGTTTATGCTTCATCGTTATTACCCTAACGCCTGTCTGATAAAGGAAATCGTTTTTACTCTTTTTATTATCTTTCAGAATTATCGCACGGAGTTTTACCTTTGTCTGAAATGGTTGTCGCTGGGTTGTATTTGAAAACATCCACCCCTTATTATTTAAAAAATCATCTTTATCTTTTAAAAGGTTGTTATGAGTAACTTACTATTATTAGTCCTGGCGGTGGTGTTATTGTTTACATCTTTGTTTTTTGGCCTGTCCTATGTTAGAGAAAGAAGAAAAATGAAGATGCGCTTTAATAAATTCCGACGTTAACCGATCCTTCCTGCGGAAAGCGCAAGAGCAACAGATGAGAATCTCGTTAACTCTTGTTTGGTAGCTATTTGGAATTTTTTCATAATATTGATTTTGTGAGAGAAGACCGTCTTATGGCTGATGCCCAGTTCTTGCGCTATCTGCTGATTGTTCATTCCCGTTCTGATCGCATCGATAATATAAAGTTGTGATTTGGTCAAGGTTAACCGAGGGCATTTGACACAGCGTCTGCTGTCTTTTTCCAGCCCACCGCAACTAGATGTTGTCGACTCCGTCAGACGTTTTGCAATCTGATTTTTTACGCGGCGCAAGTCGCTGTTCATGCTGATAAAAGTGGCATCGCGTAGACAAAGTGGTAACTGTTCAACCTGCAAAGCGCTGTCGGTGGCGACGAAAATAAAAATAGACGTGTGCGGAGGAAGTTTTTTGAAAAACGGGTGGCATAGATAATGTTCACCAGCGGCCATTTCTGTGAACAGCATATCAATCGGACCTAATATATCTGTGGAATAGTCTACAACGGAATACGGTTCACGGATGTGTTCTTCTTTCGCGATCTCGCTAAGCAGTTCGCAAATTCCGCGATTAAGAAATATGTTTTCAGTGTTAATTAAAATATCAGGCATAGTCATGGCGATCGTGAAAGTTGTCATGCATTTAAAGTGGAGAACATTAAATGCGTATGCCTTTAGGATATTTCTAATAATCAACAAATGCAATGAGTCTAATTTTGGACTTTGAGCTGGCGAGTAAAATTAATGGTATATTAATCAATGACTTATTTTTTAGCGTTGCGCGGGCATGACCGCTAATTTGGCACAAACTGCTTAAATTGCTTATATTGCATGCGTTAATTCTGGTCTCAAATATATTAATCAGAGTTACTTATTCACTGTATGAATTGCTTTTTCAAAAATACCTTTTGCAGGCGCGGGTCCTTGAGGAGATTGCGCCTGAGCGAAACCTGGGGTGGTCATTGATAAAAAGGGGCGGGGTAGACCCGCCGCTGCGGAGGGTGAACAGCAACGGCGTACAACAGAATCAGTTATCAGGATTGTTGGAAATGCTTTTCCACACCATTCCCAGGCCGATCAACATCGACGCGAAGAGGGCGAACAGGGTGGTTGAGATAAAAATGCTGGTCATGGCGGTGCCTCAGAAAGTGCGTATGCAGATCATTAGGCACGGTGTCGGATGAAAGGTTCCTTACCCGGCCGGGTATATTTTCACCAGCGGCGTCCGGTTGACGGCAACAAGGCGAATGCCACGTCGAAGCGCCGCTGTTGGCAAGGGGATCCTGACAGGCAGCCGTGTTGCTAAACGCGCTGTTCATGGGGAGAATACACGACGGCAAAGGGGGAGCGATTCGGACGTTGACATCCCCTTAAACAAGTTATATATACATTTCGCTTCTGTTTATTGAATGTTAAACAGCATCAGTTATGGGACTCAGAAGCGCCACAGCCCCCCCCCCCCGGGGGGGGGGGGGGTG
>NZ_GL882815.1:111176-128655 GCF_000195655.1 Klebsiella sp. MS 92-3 | reverse complement strand
CCCCCCCCCCCCCCGCGGGGGGGGGGGGGTAACTTCGCCACCGGTATGCTTATTTTTCACTGAGGCTGGCGAAGAAAAATTTTTTATTTCGGGTCTTGAAAAACGCGCCTTAGATATTATTTTATATAGCGGACAAGCAATGCTTGCCTTTATGTTGAGCTTTTGAATGGATATTCAGGAGGTTAATTATGGCACTCAAAACCTTGTCAGCACTCCCGGTATTTGCTGATTCTCTTTTTGCCGATCGCTTTAATCGTATTGACCGTCTTTTCAGCCAGTTAACGGGCGATACGCCGGTGGGCACTTTACCGGCTTATGATTTACAGAAAGTCGACGACAGCAATTTCCTGCTCAGCGTCAGCGTGCCTGGCTGGAAAGATGATGAGCTGGAAATAGAAACCGTAGGGGGGAATCTGCATATTTCCGGGAAACGCCAGGAAACCGATGCCTCGACAGACAGCGGTGAACGCTGGATTTATAAAGGTATCCGCCGCGCTAATTTCCAGCTCAGTTTCTCTCTTCCTGAACACGCCCAAATTAATCAGGCGCAGCTGGATAGCGGCATCTTAAAAATAGCCATCCACCAGGAGATCCCGGAGAGCGAAAAACCGCGTAAAATTGCGATCGAGAATCAGGGGCGCGTGATAGAACATAAAGTTTGATTCACCGTTGTTCCGAGGATGTTACCTTAAAGGCCCGCCCTGCGGGCCTTTATCCTTTCTCCCTGAAAATATAAATGGCCCCCCGACGACAAAGAAATCGATATGCTATTCTGTTAACAGACGCAGTGAGTCTGCTATTTCTTTCAATTTCGGCGAGGAGGAAGAATGACTGACGAGATCGATAGCGACGCAAACAATACGCATGAACTAACCGCTGAAGTGGCTCGGGCGCTGATCGCGCGCGGTTGGCGACTGACCACGGCGGAGTCCTGCACCGGAGGGAATCTGGCGGCAGCGCTCTGTGCCCAGGCGGATACCGCGGCATTTTATGATACCGGCGTAGTGACCTTCAGCGATGAAGCCAAGCGCAACGTGCTGCAGGTTCGCGCGGAAACCCTGGCGGTACACAGCGCCGTCAGCGAAGCCTGCGTTCAGGAGATGTCCTCTGGTATTCTGGCGCTCGCCGGGGCCGATATCGCCATCGCCGTCAGCGGCTACGCCGGACCGGAGGGCGGGGAAGATGGTACCCCCGCCGGCACGGTATGGTTTGCCTGGAATTTTCGCGGCCAGACTGAAACCAAACGGATGTGCTTTGCCGGCGACTGTGAGACCGTGGTGGCGAAAGCGGTACGATATGCCCTGGCGGCGCTGAGCGAAAAGCTTGCCCACTGGCAGTGACGATGCCCGGGGGCGCGGCCTTACAGGTCCATTGCCTGGCGCGCTACCGGCCAGCAGATCTCGCCGATGCCGTTAAGGCAGGGTCGGGAAAAGAGAAAGCCCTGAAACAGGCGAATGCCCACCGACTGCAGCCAGCACCACTCCTCCAGGGTTTCGACACCTTCAGCCACCACCGTAATGCCAAGATCCTCGCAGCAGCGGACGACCGAGGCGACAATCGCCTGTTTGGTGCCGCTAATATGGATATCGCGTACCAGTTCCGCATCCACTTTGATTTTATCAGGCTGAAAACGGGTCAGTAACGACAGGCCGGAATAACCTGCGCCAAAGTCGTCGATGGCCAGCTTCATGCCCGCGACGCGCAGGGCTTTGAGCACCTTGCGGAACTGGTCAAAGCAGGTGATCACCTCTGTCTCGGTGACCTCGATCAGTACCTGATCCGGTCTGAGGCCGGCCGCCAGCAGGCTGTCCATCAGCCAGCCTACGGCGTCAGGGTGGTGATACAGCGATCCGGGCAACAGGTTAATCGCCAGCTGATGTTTCCCGAGCGGCAGCTGGCCGGCGAGAGCGAATGCATACGCTTTGCTTTCAAGATCAAAACGGTAGCGATCCTCCGCCGCAATGGCGGCAAACATTTCCACGGGAGAGCCGCCGGTTGGGCTGCGGATCAGAGCCTCGAAGGAAGAAACTCGCTTTTTAGCCGGCTCGACAATAGCCTGCAGAGCAAACTGGCAAGGTTGACCGGGCAGGTGCTGCGGCGCGGCCGTACCTGACGCGGGCATCATCATCCAGCGAGAGGGCTGCAGCGGCTCGGGCAGGCAATAGCGGCCGCCGTCGGCAATGAAGGCGCTAAGCAGCCGGAACATCCGGTCGTTGACCGGTTCGGTGACCCCAAACGTGCTAAAGCGCAGAATTTCCTCCAGCGCGCCATCGGTTTCAAACAGCCGGAGATCCAGTATGCGCATTCCGGTGCCGTGAAAACGTCGGTAGGCTGAGTAATCGCGCATCAGCTCCACTACGTCGCGATGACGCGGGTCGCTTTGGATTTCGCTGAACAGCGACTCAAGTGCCTCCTCAGTCCCTTCCAGGACCTGGAAAAACTGCAGGCCGTTAAACAGCAGAATGCCGGTGATGCCAAGGGGCAAATTTTTACTGCTGGCGCGATGGACTAAAGCGTCGAGATCGACGGGCGGGCGGTCAGGATGAACCTGGCTGCGGTAAATCAGGGTGGTTAGCATAGTTGTTACGATCGCTCCCGCGGCGTAAGAACATCCGCGCTCAGCATGCAAGATGAGTATGGCCTGACCCTAAAGGAGGGCGAGGCTGATATGTACAAACATTCAACCAACCGTGATGTCCGCTACGCGGAACGCGAGCTTCACTTTGTGATTCCCTCCACTGTACAGGGAATTACACATTTGGCTATCTTTTTCTCATCCTCAATGCAAAAAGACGCTAACAGGCCTCTCATTCCCTCCTCAGACACTGGCGCTGCGTCTTATTTTACCTGTTAATATTAGCTACCAGGAATTATCCTACCATTCTATTTCCCACTCTCAAAAATGAGGCGCTGGTCTTGCCTGAATATAATCGAGTGAATATTATCACTCTAAATTAAATTCTTTTGTCAGGTTTGATATGAGCGACTTCTTTATTATTTTGTGTCTGATTTTATGTCCCATCATTTCTTTATGGAGTGGCTTTTCCTATATTCAGGAAAGGCGCAAGAGACGGTATGTTTTCCGTTCCAGAAGATGATTGTTTGACAGAATAAAATGACGAGTTGTATCAGCGTTTGGCGAGCAGTTGCACAAGGTTGTTAAACTGCTGACGGCTATTCAAATTAAATTTACTCATAATATTCTTTTTATGTGAATGAATCGTTTTGGGACTAATATTTAGCGCAGCGGCGACTTCATGCGGGCTCAGGCCAATACTGAACGCGTAAATGACTTTGGTTTGCGCGTCGCTGACCGACCTGCAGGCGCAATTAATGCAACGCCGCAGACGATTGAACGGCGGGTCTTGCCGCGGTAGCAGCGGACGCTCAATGGCGTTAGCTATCTCATCTTTCAGCCGCTGAACGCGAGCGTGAGGCGGCATAAATACCGCATGCTGCAGACAATTCGGTAAACCCTCATCTACGGTAGCGTGTTCATTGTCCGGGAAAATAAAAAGCGTATATTGTTCCGGGGCATGCTGAAAAAGATCCTGGCACAAGTACCACTCCCCCGCGACCATTTCCGTAAATATCACATCAGCTTGCGCCATCGATCCTGCATCCCATTGTTGAGAAAACTGATAGTGTGGCCGCCCGGCGGCCTTCATCGCTTCATCAACCAGTTCAGCAATAGCGACTCGCAAATAGTGATTTTTTATATTGAACAAAAAATTAGTCATATAACTTCCCTGTGGGCATTAAAAAACATATCTGGATAAATTAAAGAATATAATGATGATGCAGGTACTATTTTTAGCCGTGGTAATCTAAGGGATGTTTTCCATTAATGCAATATCTGGTGGGGAAAGTGAGATAACGGTATATTGATATGCGAAAGTTCCTAATAAACAAAACCTTAAGCATATATTTGTAACTATTTAAAGCCGTTTGCTGTTTTTTTATTTTTGCGATGCATAAAAAGCTTAGTGATAGCCGCGCTCTGTTGTTAAAATTAGCGGAGGACAAGAATACAGGATGTATGCCGTACTTATGAAGCAGATGCTCTATTTGAAAATGCTGGCGTGGCTGGAGGATAATATCTATTGTAACCCGGCGATCGATGACCTGGCGCTGTATATGGGCTATTCACGTCGGTTTGTGTACGACGTGTTTTACCAGTATGGCCAGTTACCCATCGGGCAGTATATTCGTCTGCGGCGGTTGACCATCGCAGCGGTCAGTCTGCGCTTAACACGGCAACCGATCGCCGCTATTGCCTGGCAGTTAAGCTATGACTCGCCTCAGACCTTTTCCCGGGAGTTTAAGAAGCGCTTTTCGCTCTCGCCACGTGAATACCGTTGCGCGGCGCACTGGGACACGGCAAAGCTGTTGAAAAAGTTTCACCCGGACGGAGAGAGCCTACCTCTGGCTCGTTTTTTTTCTCTTCCGGAACAGGTCTATTACGGCTATCCGATGAAGTATGAACTGCGCCTGTCGGATTTGGTGTTGCAAAGCACCGCTAAGACGAGCATCAGACAAAAGGTTGACCGTTTTTTCACCGCTGGCGGAGGCTCGCTTTCCGTACTTTCCGACTACGCCGCGGCGAGTAAAAATGAGCTTAACGTCGAGGTTAACGCTTTTGTCGGCTGTCATGAGGCGGGAAAGCTGCCCCCCGCGCTGGCCATGAAAAGCTCGCTGACCACCCGGTCAGGGCTTTATGTCGGGGTTGAATTCTACGGCAGCTGGTCACGTTATGCTCGTTTATCCAGCGATCTGTATATGGAGCTGCTGCCATCCCTGGGGGTAAGTCGTCGGGACGGCTATGACATTGAATGTTTTATAACCCGCCATGCGGAAGGCGAAGAGGCAGGGGACAGGCGCTATCGCGTACGCTATTTTATCCCGGTGACGCTGTCGGCAGCGGGTCTGCGGTCTGACAGCGGTAGTGGGTCAGGGCCTGCGCCGGGGCGAAGTTAAGGTGGCCGGAGCCACCCAGGTTAACATCAAAGCGCAAACCACAGCAGCCAGGTGATGAGAAAGCCCGTCACCCCCATGATGGTTGTCAAGACGGTCCAGGTTTTGAGTCCATCCGGCACCGAGAGTCCGAGATAGCGCGTGACGACCCAGAATCCGGCGTCGTTGACGTGCGACAGCCCGAGCGAGCCGAAGCAGGTCGCCAGCGTCACCAGCACCAGTTGCAGCGGCTCCAGACCGACAACCGCCTGCGACAGCAGACCGGAGGTGGTGAGGATCGCCACGGTGGCCGAACCCTGCGAGGCTCTGAGCACCAGCGATAGCAGAAAAGCGGCGGGCATCAGCGGCAGATGTATTGTCTCCAGCGCCTCGGCTAAGGCATTACCGATGCCGGAAGCGACCAGTACGCCGCCAAAGGCGCCGCCGGCGCCGGCGACGAGGATCACGTCCGCCGACGAGGGGATCGCGCTGCCGGTGACTTCGCCCAGCTTTTTCAGGCTCATCCGCCGACGGATGCCCAGCGTCCAGCTGGCCAGGCCCAGGGAGATCAGCAGGGCGACCGGCGGGGTACCAATGACGGTCATCAGCTGGCGAACCGCGTTTTCCGGCAGCAGAAGCGCCTGACACAGCGTCCCGGAAACAATCAGCATGATGGGCACCACGATCAGCCCACCGATAACCAGCGCATTCGGCGGCGGCAGACGGGTCTGCTGCGCGTTAACCGAGAGATCCGGTACTTCCGCCGTTTGTTGCTGCTCCAGCACGTTAATCGACAGATGATAATGGCGCCGATTGATAAACCGGGCGACAAAATAGCCCACGATACCGACGACCACCGACACCCCAATCCCCGCCAGCATCAGCCAACCGACATCGCTATGCAGAATGCCTGCCGCAGCCGCTGCGCCAGGATGGGTGGGCAGCGCCACGTGGACGGTTAACATCACGCCGGCCATCGGCAGGCCAAACTTCAGCGGCGATACGTGGGCGACTTTGCTGAAGCCGTAGATTAACGGAATGATGATGATAAAGCCGACTTCAAAAAAGACCGGGGTGCCGAGAATAAAAGCCACGATGGTTAAGGCGGCAATGGTTCGTTTTGCACCCAGTACGCCGGTCAACGTTTTCGCCAGCGATTCGGCGCCGCCGGACATTTCAATCAGTACCCCCAGCATTGAGCCCAGAATAATAATGCTGGCGATGTGGCCAAGCAGGCCGCCCATGCCTTTTTCAATGGTGGTTATAATTTTATCTGCCGGAATGCCGGTGGCGAATGCCACCAGCAGACTGACGATCAGGAGCGCCACAAAAGGATGTGCTTTCGCTTTGATCACTAACAGGAGCAACAGCACTACGCTGGCTAACGCAATAAGTAACAGCGCCGATGTCGACATAGGTTTGCCTCGGGTATTAACAGGTGTACAGAGAGTTATTTTTTTAGAAAACGGCGTTTATTTTTTCCGGTAGGGCGAGAACCACCCCAGCCCGGAAAGCGTGTCTGTCCGGGGGATATATTCGCAGCCGATCCAGCCGTCATAACCGGTTTTATCCAGTAGCGCATAGAGCCACGGATAGTTTATTTCGCCCTCATCCGGTTCATGACGGTCGGGCAGGGAGGCAATCTGAATATGGCGATACTGGCCGGCATATTCGGTAATAAGATGGCTTAAATTGCCGTCCACCTTCTGCGCGTGAAACAGATCTAACTGCACCGCCAGGTTCGGCCTGTCGACCCGTTTCACCATCGCCAGCGTCTGATATTGACTGTGGTAGAGATAGCCCGGTTTGGTCTGCGGATTCAGCGCTTCGATGAGTATCCGCTTGTCGTGGCGGGCAAAGCACTCCGCGGCGTAGCGCAGATTATCGATAAGCACGGCCTCGCAGTCTGCGCGATCCGCTCCCGGCGGCACCACGCCGGCCATGATATGCACCTGCGGGCAACCGAGCTGGCAGGCATACTCCAGCGCCAGCTCAATATCGCGTCGGGCCTCCGCGCTTCTCCCGGGAATGGCGGCGAGCCCCCATTCTCCGGCGTTGACGTCGCCGGGTGGGGTATTGAACAGCACCAGCTGCAGCTGGTTCTCCTGCAGGCGCTGTCTGATTTCCCCGGCGGCATACTCATAGGGAAACAGAAACTCAACGGCTTCAAATCCCGCCCGGGCAGCGGCGGCAAAGCGTTCCAGGAACGGCAGTTCGGTAAACAGCATGGATAAATTTGCAGCGAATTTTGGCATGGTTTTATCTCAGTTCTTTTACTTCGTCAGCGGTCAGGTAGCGGATCTCGCGGTTGCCGAGGGTAAATATCAGCCGTGCGGTCTCTTCCAGTTCCTCGGTATTGTTGGTGGCTTCGCGCAGCGATGAGCCAGTGACCACCGGTCCGTGGTTGGCCAGTAAAAAGGCGTTATAGCGCGGCGCCAGCCCGGCCAGCGCCTGGGCAATACGGTCATCGCCCGGCCGGTAGTAGGGAACCACCGGGACGTCGCCGACGCGCATCACCACATAGGGGGTAAAGGGGCGGATACAGTTGTGCGGGTCGAGCCCCTGCAGGCAGGAGAGCGCGGTCAGATAGTGGCTGTGCAAGTGGACGATCGCCTTGCAGGCCGGGTTGTGCAAATAGACCGCCCGGTGAAAAGTGACCTCTTTCGATGGTTTATCGCCGGAGATCCATTCCCCTTGCAGCGTCACCACCGACAACCGCTGAGCCTGCAGTTCGCCGAGGCAGGCGCCGGTCGGCGTCGCCAGCAGGTTGCCGTCCGGCAGCAGCAACGACAGATTGCCAGCGGAGCCGGTGGCATAGCCGCGGCTAAACAACGAGGCGCCAATCTGTACCATTTCCTCTCGCAGTTGTTGCTCAGTCATGACGAAACTCCTGCTGGGCACGGGCAAAGAACTGGATATCGCCGAAGTTACCTGACTTCAGCGCCAGGGAGAGCGGCTGGCGGGTGTCACGCACCCAGGGCACGCCAGGGGAGATGGTCGGCCCAATATGGAACGCCTCAACCCCCAGGGTCTGCGCCACAATGCTCGACGTTTCCCCTCCGGCCACAATAAAGCGGGTAAATCCTTTCGTCTTCAGGGCGGCGGCAAGAGCGGCAAACAACTGTTCCACCCGTTCGCTGCTGGCCTTGTCGCCATACTGCGCCTGGATCCGCTGCAGCGTTTGCGGCTCGGTGGTGGCATAGATCATCGGCGCCAGCGGCGCATCGCGCTGCGCGTCCACCCAGTCAGTCAGCGTCCTGACGTAGCTCTCCAGATCGGTAAAGCAGGCGCTTAAGTCGACGGCGCGGGCGGGGGCATGTTGACGATAGGCCGCCACCTGGCTGTTGGTCATCACCGAGCAGGAGCCCGAGAGCACCACCGCCGGGCCGGCCAGCGGCATGCCGGCCTGAGCGCTTTCACCCCGGGCGCCATGGCGCTGCGCCCAGTCGCGGGCGAGGCCGATGGCGAGGCCGGAACCGCCGGAGACCAGCTTCATCTCCCGCAGCGCCACGCCCTGGGTGAGCAGATCCTGTTCGCTGAGGGCGTCGAGCACCACATAGCGCACCGCCGGATCGTTGACTGCCGCCAGCGCGGCGGCGACCGCCTCCGGCCCCCGGGCGACAATCGGCCAGGCAATCAGCGCGGCTTTTCCGCGCCCCTGGCGCTCAATTAAGCGGCCCAGGTGCGCATCCTCCATCGGCGTCACCGGATGGTGGCGCATCCCGGACTCATTCAGCAGTTGCTCGCCGACGAACAGATATCCCTGATAGACCGTGCGGCCGTTAACCGGCAGCGCCGGGGAAATCACCGTCCGCGTCTCACCCAGCTCGGCCAGCAGGGCATCCAGCACCGGGCCAATGTTGCCCTGCGCGGTGCTGTCGAAAGTGGAACAGTACTTGAAATAAAACTGCTGACAGCCCTGGGCCTGCAGCCAGCGCAGGGCCGCCAGCGACTGGCTGACGGCCATTTCCGCCGGGCAGGAGCGGGTTTTCAGGCTGATGACCACCGCCTCGCTGGTCAGCGGAATATCGCGGGTCGGCACGCCATTCAGTTGCACCGTCGGCATGCCGTTGCGCACGAGGAAGCTGGCAATATCCGTGGCGCCGGTGAAGTCATCGGCAATGACACCAAGCTGCATGTTGTCTCTCCTCACTGTTTATGGCCCGGCAGGGTAATGCCGTTGAAAATCTTGATCACCGCGCTGTCATCTTCCCGACCGAATCCGGCATTACTGGCGGAGGTGAACATATTCAGCGCGGTGGTAGCGAGCGGCAGCGGGAAGGTCAGCGCCCGGGCAGTGTCATTCACCAGCCCGAGATCTTTGACAAAAATATCGACAGCGGATTTTGGCGAGTAATCGCCATCCAGGACGTGCTGCATGCGATTCTCAAACATCCAGGAATTACCCGCCGCGTGGGTGACCACGTCATACATCGTCTCCAGTGGGATCCCGGCGCGGGCGGCAAGCGCCATCGCTTCGGCGGCAACGGCGATGTGCACCCCGGCCAGCAGCTGATGGATAATTTTTACCGTTGAGCCAAGACCAATGTCGCTCCCTATGCGGTAGACTTTGCCGGCCACGGCGTCCAGCACCGGCGCGAGGCGGGCAAAGGCGGCATCGCTCCCGGAGGCCATCACCGTCATGTCGCCGGCGGCCGCTTTCACGGCGCCGCCCGATACCGGCGCGTCGAGCATCAATAGCTGGTACTCCGCCAGCGCCTCGGCAATGGCCTGAGCATCGGCGGAGGCGATGGTGGACGACACCATCACGACGGTGCCCGGCTTCAGATGGGCGGCAAGGCCGCTCTCGCCGAACAGGATCCCCCGCACCTGGGCGGCATTGACCACCAGCAGCACAACTGCATCCAGTTCCGCGGCGAACGGCACCGCGCTGGGGCCCGCGCCTTTGGCGCCCGCCGCCAGCAGTGCGCGACAGTTGTCGGGATTGATGTCAACGCCCCAGGTGTTCAGGCCCGCCTGCAGGCAGGCGCGGGCGGCGCCCATGCCCATTGAACCCAGTCCAATCACGCAGACGTTAGTGTGTGCAGCCATACTGGTCTCCTTGTGAACATTAGTTAATTAATGTGATTTAATGATAGAATAAAGCGTTATCATGTGAATTTATGTGAGAATTATCACGAATAACCCACATGAATATAAAAAATTCACAGGCGGAAAGAGGCTGCACAACGGCGATTCTTGCCCTAAAATAGCGTAAAAACAGCGGCAAAGCGCGATAACAACAGAGGGTGTCGCCAGGGCCGTAGCCTGGGTGATGACGCCTGGTGTGAAAAAATGGTAAGGGGAGAGCGGTGATTCCAATAGAACGACATCAGCGTATTTTAGCCCTGGTGGAGCAGCGTGGGGCGGTAAGCATTAACGAGCTGACGGAGATCCTCGGCGTGTCCCATATGACCATCCGTCGGGACGTTAGTAAACTGGAGGAGCAGGGGCTGCTGGTCAGCGTCTCGGGCGGCGTACGCGCCGTCAGCCGGCTGGCTGCGGAACCCAGTCATCTGGTGAAAAGCACGCTGCAGAGTGAGGAGAAACAGGCGATCGGCGCGCTGGCGGCGAGTCATATCGCCAAAAACAGTTGCATCTATCTGGATGCCGGGACTACCACCCTGGCGCTGGCGCGGGCGATCCTCGACCGGAACGATCTCCAGGTGGTCACCAATGATTTTGAGATAACCCAGCTGCTGATCGATGCCAGTCAGTGCGGCGTGATCCACACCGGCGGCACTCTGTGCCGGGAGAACCGCTCCTGCGTGGGCGAATCGGCGGCGCGTACGTTACGCCACCTGGCTATCGATACGGCCTTTATCTCCGCCAGCGGCTGGGACAGTCGCGGGATATTCACCCCTGATGAGAACAAGGTTACCGTCAAGGAGACCGTCAGCCAGGTCAGCGCGAGAAGCATCCTGCTGTGCGACAGTTCGAAATACAATCAGGTGGCCACGTTTATGGCGTTACCTTTGACCCGGTTCACCACCATCATTACCGACAGGCATCTCTCCGATGCCGCCGCCAGTCATATCGCCCGGCACGCCTGCGAGGTGCTGCGGGCCGGATAACGCGCGCGGCCACCGCCGGGTTAGCGTTGCCAGTGCTCGATCAGCGCCGCGCCGATCCCGGCGATTTGCTGATTTCGCTCGGCCATGCTCGCCGGCGTATCCCGCAGATAAATCACCACAATGCGCTCTGCTTTGTTATTCGGGCCAAGCAGGGCGACAATGCCGCGCGCACCCCGCTCGCCAGCTCCGGTCTTATCGGCGATAAACCAGCCCGCCGGCAGCACGGAGCGGATCAACGGTCCGGCGACCCGATCGTCCACCATCCACTGCAGCAGCTGCCGTTGCGAACGGGCGCTCAGACGCTGGCTGGTCAGCAGCTTGCGCAGGGTCGCGGCCATGCTGGCCGGGGTAGTGGTGTCGCGGGCGTCGCCGGGAAGCGCCTCATTCAGTTCCGTTTCCCAGCGGTCAAGGCGGGTGACGTTGTCGCCGATCTGGCGCAAAAAGGCAGTCAATCCTGCGGGGCCGCCGACGGTGGCCAGCAGCAGATTGGCGGCGCTGTTATCGCTCATGGTAATGGCGGCGGCGCAGAGTTCGCCGACCGTCATGCCGTCGGCAAGGTGTTTTTCGCTGACCGGCGAGTAGTCCACCAGATCCTGCTGGCGATAGTGGATCTTTCGCTCCAGCTGTTCGTCACCGGCATCCACCCGCGCCAGCACTGCGCCGCAGAGCACTACTTTAAAGGTGCTCATCATGGGAAAGCGTTCATCGGCGCGCCAGGCGGTCAGCGTGCGGCCGCTGGCCAGATCCATTTCTATCATGCCTACGCGGCCCGACAGCTGGCTTTCGCTTAGTTTAATTTGCTCAAGCGGCTGCGGGCTGGCGTGTACCGCCAGCGGCAGGGTGGCTAACAGGGAGATAATACACAGGCGAATATAACGCATAACCACAATACATCCTTGAGTGAGGGCCGATAAAGGCGAGTAAAGAAGCGACAAATAAGAATAACCCGGCGTTTTGCTGATTCACAATTCCTCTTTTTTCCTTCATCATTTGTCATCTTTTATTTCGAATAATCAATATCTAGCCCTGCCTAAGCACGCTATTTTTTGACTCAAGGCCGTGATGAACTATAAGAAAGTACTAAATACCGCACTCTGTCGGGCGTCGCTGTTTGCCGATCACCACGCCCGCCGGTCCCTGCGGTTCGCCAACGCTATATGCCATCCCGGGAGGAACTGGTGCACCCGATAATTAAGGTCATGCTGGTGGGCGGTAAGGCGGACGGGCTGTTGGTCAGCGTCGCCGATGACGCGACCGAGGTCTCGGTGACGCCTGCGCAGTACGGTGCGCTATCCGGGCAACCGTTGAGCTACCGAATTGTTAGCCAAACCATTGACGATGAACGCTATTTTTTTGGCGTTTTCAGCGACGCCCATCAGGATAGCGATAAGCTGACGCGGGTCGCCCTGACCCGTGGAATGAAAAAAATGTTCTGTTAAACCCTGCCCGAAAGGGGGCGTAAGAGGGTGTGCCGGGCGCCGCTGTGCTACTGTGGCAGCCTTCTATTTCCAGGGCCGGACGCATAATGATTCAGTACATTCGTATTCAAAATTTTCGCTCAGTGAAGGATATCGCGCTGGAGCTCGGGCCGCTGAACATTGTCTTCGGCCCTAACGGCTGCGGTAAATCCAATATTTATAACGCCATCCACCTGCTGACCGCTGCCGCTGAGGGCAGGCTTTCGGGGTTTATCAGCGAAGAGGGCGGTCTGGAGAATATGATGTGGTCCGGGGAGCGTTCGCCCCTCGATCGTCACCCCCGCCGGCTGCAAATTGCCTGCCGGACCGACAGCTTCGATTATGAGCTGCAGATAGGCTTCCCTGAAAAATTGCCCTATCCGACGCAATTCATGCTCGATCCTATCGTTAAAGAAGAGAATATCTGGCTGGCCGGCTACTCCCGCCGGCCTTCCTCCCGCGTACTGCAGCGCAAGAATCAGGCGGCGTTTCTCGTCGATGTCACCGGGGAGAAAAGTACTTTCACCGAGAGTATTTATGAAAATGAGTCGGTGTTCGGTCAGCTTGGCGAGCCGCACCGTTTTCCCGAAGTGTCGCGAGTGCGGGAGACCCTGCGCCGTTGGCGGTTTTATCATGAATTCGCGATTGGCCGTCATTCGCCGCTGCGTCAGCCGGCCGTGGGTTACCGTTCGCCAGTCCTCGACAGCGATGGCCAGAATCTCGCCGCCGCCTTTCAGACCATTGTCGAGATCGGCGCGGAGGAGATTTTGCATGAAATCCTTGCCGACGCCTTTCCCGGCTGCCAGTTTTATTGTGAAAACGAGCACTCGCGTTTCGCTCTGAAAATGCGTCGCGAAGGGATCCGCCGCCCGCTGCTGGCGGCGGAGATGTCCGACGGTACGCTGCGCTTTTTGTGCCTCGCCGTCGCGCTGCTCAGTCCACGCCCGCCGGCGTTTCTGGCGATCAATGAACCGGAGAACAGCCTGCATCGCGACATGTTGCCCGCGCTGGCCCGGCTGATTATCGAGGCCTCGCGCTACAGCCAGATCTGGCTGACCAGCCACTCGGCGGAGCTGGCGGAGCTTATCGCCGCCGGGGCGCCTTGTCAGCGCTATGCGCTGGAGAATCGCGGCGGTGAGACGCGGATTGTCGAGTGAAGCCCGTCATCCCTGACGGGGGCGCTGGAGTCAGGCGGGGCTCTGCGTCTCTGCGGTCGGCAGCAGACGGTTGCCGCCGCGTAGGGTGACGAACGAGAGCAGGGTGAAGCTCAGGGTTATGCAGCCGAGGATCAGATAGGCCTGATGGAAGCCGACGGTGTCGTACATCCGGCCCACCCAGGCGGAAAGCACCACCCCGGACAGCTGTTTTGACAGATTAAAACCGATCAGGAACAGGGTGGCCGAGAGGCGCGGGTTAAAGGCGGAAGAGATATATTTAAAAGTTCCCACCAGCAGGAAGGGGATCTCAAACATATGCAGCATCTTGAGGATCACCACCTCGACTGCCGATGAGGCGAAGGACGACCCGAGAATACGCACCGACATGATCATCCCCGCGGTCAGCAGGGCGTTTTTGGCGCCGATGCGGTTAACGATGGCCGGCGCGCAGAACATGATCAGCGCGTTGAGCAACTCGGCGCCGGTGGTGACGAAGCCAAACACTTCGGTACCGCGCTGCGGACTGGCGAAAAAGCTTTTGAAAAAGTTGGCGAACTGCTGGTCAAACACGTCGTAGACGCTGGCGACACCCACCACATAGACGATAAAGCCCCAGAAGCGCGGCATACGCAGCAGCTCTGCCGCCGTACGCAGCGAAAAGGCCTGGCGATTGGCGCCCAGCGCCTCGATAACCTGGGCGCTGTTGCTGCTTTCCGGCCGCGACAGCCAGAGCAGCAGACCGAGCACCAGCGCAAAGCCGGAGGCGATCCAGAAGGTGATATTGGGATCGATGCCGAACAGCACGCCGGTTATCGAGGCGCATAGCGCCCAGCCGACGCAGCCTGCGACCCGCACTTTGCCATATTCAAAGCGGTTGGCCCGGCTGACGCGTTCGATATAAGCTTCCACCGCCCCGGAGCCGCTGGAGAAAACAATCCCCAGGTAGATCCCGCCTACCAGCGAACCAGCGATAATATTCATCTGCAGCAGCGGAGAGAAAACGAAAATAAAGAATGGCGCGAACAGAATTAACAATACCGTAATGGTCCACAGCAGATGTTTGCGCAGGCCGAGCTTATCCGACATCAGGCCGAACACCGGCTGAAAAATAATGGCGAATAACGAGATAGACGAGAAAACGATCCCGGTTTCCGTTTTAGTTAAATGGTTAACGTCCGCCAGCCACACCGGAAAAAACGGGAAGTAGGCCGACATAATGAAATAGTAAAAGAAAAAGAACAGCAGGAAATAGACGAAATTATGCCGTTCTCGTGGCGCCAGTTCTGAGAATTTCATCACCATGATCCCTTGTTATTCTGTTTGTGGGGTGGGGGCTGTCGCCCCCACGGATTAAAAGCAACGCAATGAGACCTCGTACTGCCAGCGCGTTTGGCTCAGGAGCCACTGCGGCAGCACGCTGGGGGTCCAGGAGTCATCGCCTCCCACCCCCATATGCAGGCCGTCGAGGGTGATCCACACGCCGTCTTCGGCATGCATCTTGTGCCAGTGGTCGGTCTCCATCAGCTGACGGGTGCTCCATGGCTGAACGGAGAAGTGGAAATGACCGCTGATGTGCCAGCGCCCCCAGTCCAGCGCCTGGGTATCACAGCGCAGGCCGTTTTCCGTCGGGAAGATATAGGGGGTGGTCATCGCCGCCAGCGGCTGCTCCCAGCGGGCGAAGCAGGCGCTGCTCCGCCGGTCGGGGTAGTTCTCATGCGGCCCCAGACCCAGCCAGCTCACCGGCGCCTGCTGATCCGCCACCTGGAAGTGCAGCCCGACCCGCGGCAGCGGCGGCAGGGTTTCCGCCCGTTCGCCGTCCACCGCCAACCGCAGGGTTCCGTCAGCAGTGAAGTGCATGCGCCAGTGGCTGACAATCACTACCTCTTCGCCGCGCAGGTAGTGCCAGCGGCAGTCGACGAGGGTTTCATTTGCCAGGCGCTGCGCATCGCACTGGACGCAGTGCGCCTCAAGATCGTACAGGCCGGCGCTTTTCCAGCGCTCCACCCAGGCGTTGGGGTCGATACGCTCTACTTCGCTGACCCCGATGTCGTTGTCGAGCGGCGCGCGAATAAACTGGTCACGCAGGGGGGTCAACAGCTGCTCCTGACCGCCAACCGACCAGCGGCTCAGCAGACCCGTCCGGCGATCGATGGTCCAGCATTGCGAACCGGCGCGGATCTGCCAGACCTCATCGCTGACGATAAGATCCGGAGCGCCGGCAGACACGGTGGGCGCCGGCAGCGCCAGCGGGGCGGGCAGGGGAAACTGTTGCCAGGCGACGCGGTGCTCCGCTTCTGACCAGGCGGTCGCCTGGGGCTGGGTCACCTCCAGCGTCAGCCACACCGCGCGGGCGCCTTCAGGCAGGATCAGGCTATCGAGCAGCGTTATCTCGTCGCTGCCCTCAGGGGGCAGCGCCAGGGTCAGGTCGCCGTGATACAGGGGTTCACCGGCCGCCTGCACCTGCCAGCGCAGCACTTCGTTATCGGTTGGGCGGAACAGGTATTCGCTGATGATGCGCACCCGCAGCGGCGAGGTCGACAGCAGCGTGAACTGAAAATACTGCTGGGCGTGCTTCGCCTCCACCAGCGACGGATGCGGCGTGCGATCGGGAAACACCAGACCGTTCATACAGAACTGGCGATCGTTAGGCTTATCACCAAAGTCGCCGCCATAGGCCCAGCCGACGCTGCCGTCGGCAAAGGTTTTGCGGATCGCCTGGTCGGCCCAGTCCCAGATAAACCCGCCCTGCAGCCGCGGATACTCGCGAAAGGCCTGCCAGTAATCGACGAAGTTGCCGAGGCTGTTGCCCATCGCGTGGGCGTACTCGCAAAGGATCAGCGGCCGCTGCTCACCGGGCAGGCTGATCCATTTTTTGATCCCCCATTTGGGGACCGCCGGGATCGGCTGGTCGCGTTCGATGCGGGCGTACATCGGACAGATAATATCGGTGGCGGTGGTATCCGCGCCGCCGCCCTCGTACTGCACCGGACGGCTCGGATCGTTGCGTTTCAGCCAGTGGTACAGCGCTTCGTGGTTGCCGCCGCCGCCGGACTCGTTGCCCAGCGACCAGATGATAATGCACGGATGGTTGCGGTTGCTCTGTACCATCCGGGTGACGCGGGCGCTGAAGGCTGGTAGCCACGCCGGATCGTCGGACAGCCGATTCATCGGCACCATCCCGTGGGTTTCAATATTGGCTTCATCGACCACGTACAGACCGTAGCGGTTGCAGAGTTCATACCAGCGCGGCGCGTTGGGATAGTGCGAGCAGCGCACGGCGTTAAAGTTGTTCTGCTTCATCAACAGAATGTCCTGCACCATATCCGCCTCGGTGACCACCTGCCCGCGCAAATGATGATGCTCATGGCGGTTAACGCCGCGGATCAGCAGCGGTTTACCGTTGAGACGCAGCAGGCCATCGGCAATCTCGATGCGGCGAAAACCGATGTCCCACGCTTCGGCCTCCAGCAGTTCGTCGCCGCGCCACAGGGTGACCACGGCGCGATAACAGTTCGGGGTTTCCGCGCTCCAGTGCGCCGGCGTCGCCACCGCCAGGGAGAAATCGACCCGTTCCGCGTAGTGGCCGCGCTCATCCACCGTCGGGGTACCTAACGGCTGCCGCCCGGCGGCGATCTGCTCCTCGCCGCGCCACAGGCTAACCCCGACGCTGAGCCCGGCAAGCGCCGCCTCAGTCGCTTCGATGGTCGCCTGGACCTGCAGAGTGCCGTCGCGATAGAGGGCGTCAAGGGCTGGCGTCAACTGCACGTCGCATAGCCGTTGCTGCGGCTTATTCAGCAGCCATACCGAGCGGAAAATGCCGCTCATCCGCCACATATCC
>NZ_GL882815.1:99833-111166 GCF_000195655.1 Klebsiella sp. MS 92-3 | reverse complement strand
GAAAATGCCGCTCATCCGCCACATATCCTGGTCTTCCAGCCAGCTGCCGGCGCTCCAGCGCATGACCATCACGCACAGGCGGTTGTCGCCCGGACGCAGGAAGGGGCTGAGATCGAACGCCGCCGGCAGGCGACTGTCCTGCGAATAGCCGACCCACACGCCATTGCACCACAGATGAAACGCCGAGTTGACGCCATCGAAAATAATCTGCGTTTGCCCGTTCTCGCGCCATGTGTCCTCAACCGTAAAGTGCAGGGAGTAGCAGCCGGTCGGGTTATCCTCCGGCACCCGCGGTGGGGTGGTGTCGATGGGATAGCGGACGTTGGTGTAGATCGGCGCGTCATAGCCCTCCATCTGCCAGTTGGAAGGCACAGGCGTGCCGCGGCAGTCCGGTAGATCCTGCGTCAACCACTGCGCATCGACGGCAAACGGGCTACGGGCGTAAGAGAACTGCCACTCGCCGTCCAGTTGACGGCGGCGGGATGAAGGTAGGTTATCGCGGGCGGCAAGCTCATCGCGCCAGCTGGCGAAAACGGGATGCGCTGGCAGGCGGTTAAGGTGGGTAATGGTCTGGTTCTGCCAGTCTTCACGGGCGAGGACGGCGTGAAAGTCAGGAGTGTGGCTGCGGCCGGTATCGCTAATTTGCATATTAAACCCCGGTAAGTCAGAAATTGTCGTTCGCTAAACAGGATGGTTAACGTTATCGGGTAATTTGTTTTATCCAGCAATCTCGGGGGAATCGAAATTAACAGACGATCACGAAAGCGGGGGAGAAGCGCTGTTTTTTGTCGCACGTTAAACATAAAATGTTAGCGCACGACATTGTTATTGCTGAGGAGAAAAGATGCCGCGTCGTACCGCAACCCTGGAGGATGTCGCCCGCGCCGCGGGCGTGTCCCAGCAGACGGTCTCCCGGGTGCTGAACCGTCCTGAGGTGGTGTCAGCCCGCACCCGCGAGCAGGTGATCCGCGCGATGCAGGCGCTGCACTATGTGCCTAACCGCTCGGCGCAGCTGCTTGCCGGCAAAGCGGCGCCCTCCATCGGGCTGATTACCGCCTCGCTGACGCTGCACGCCCCCTCGCAGATCGCCGCCGCGATAAAGAGCCATGCCAGCCTGCATCAGCTGGAAGTGGCGATAGCGATGCCGGCGCAGGCTGATTTTGTCGCGCTGCAGGCCCGGCTGGACGAGCTGCGCGCTCAGCATATTCGCGGGGTGATCGTCAGTCTGCCGCTGGAGAGCGCCACTGCCGAGCGGCTGGTGCAAGACAATCCGGATATGGCCTGCCTGTTTCTCGATGTCTCCCCGGAGGCCGATGTCTGCTGCGTGCGCTTCGACCATCGCGACGGCTGCGGGGCCTGCGTGCGCCACCTGTGGGAGCTGGGGCATCGCGAATTTGGTCTGCTGGCGGGACCGGAAAGTTCGGTTTCCGCCCGTCTGCGTCTCGCCAGCTGGCGCGAGGCGTTGCACAGTCTGAATATTGCCCGCTCTACTACGGTGTTTGGCGACTGGAGCGCCGCCAGCGGCTGGCAGAAAACTTTCGAGCTCCTCCACCTGCAGCCGCGGATCAGCGCCATAGTGGTGGCAAACGATCAGATGGCGCTCGGCGTGCTCAGCGCGCTGGCCCAGCTCAATCGCAGCGGCAGCCAGGCGGTATCGGTGACCGGCTACGATGACACCGCCGACAGCCTTTACTTCCAGCCGCCGCTCACCACGGTGGCGCAGGACTTCGATCTGTTGGGCAAAAGGGCGGTGGAGCGGCTGATTGCCCTGATGGCGGCCCCGCAGCTGCGGATCCGCGAGCTGCTGCCGACCCGGCTCATCGTGCGCCAGTCGGCCTGGCCTGTCGCCGCCGCGGAGGACCGGCAGCAGACCCTGGCGCAGCTGAAAGCGCTGGTGGAGAAGCTTTAGCTGCTGGTCGTTGAGGCTTTATTGAAGTTGAGCATGCTAACTTCGGCAGCAAACGTAGAGAGGTAAAGCTTATCTGTCTGCGAAAAATGCAAAACACAATCTATCCATGCAAGCATTGATTTACCGCCAGTCATATGGCGGTTTTTTTTTGCCCCTTCCACCCTGTACCGACTGCTTCAGTCCGGCTTTCCATCTGGCATATCCTGCCGCGGCATGCTAGATCTTGCTTCCGGGAGACGACGGGAGACAAGGTCATGATGGTGATTGAGGGTAAAGAGGCGATCGTGCGGGTGGACTGGCAGCGAGTGCGAACGATCATCGCCGAGGCCGGGCTGAATGAGCGTGATGTTCAGCAACTGGAGCAGGCGTTCCGCCAGAGCACCTTCTGCTGGTTTGGCTATGAGAACGGTCAGCTGATTGCCGTGGCGCGAGCCATCAGCGACTGCACCTGGAGCAGCTATCTGGCGGATGTGGCGATCGTCCCCGCTCGTCAGGGACAGGGCTACGGGCAACAGCTGATGCTGGCCATCCGGGAGCAACTCCTGCCCTTTGGCAAAATATTTATCTATGCGGTGGCCGATAAAATTACGTTTTATCAGCGCTTTGGCTTTGCCATGTTGACTACCGGCATGGTCTGCGCCAGCGAGGAAGGCATGCAGAAAATGCAGGAGCAGGGCTATATCCGTCAGCCCTGAAAGCTGACGCTTAGAAACGCCTGGCTTAAACGTGTAAACCAGGCGCAGGCTATCAGAGGGGGCGTTCGAGCACGAAAAGATACGCTTCCCGCGACCAGAACAGGGCGGTACGGCGGCGCTCCACCGACATGGTTTTCACTTCCCATCCCTCACGGGTATAGCTGCTGAGAAACTGGCTCATTTTGTCAGGGTCGGCCTTGGCTTCGCCAAAAAACAGACTGCCCAGCAGCCCCTCTTTATAGATCACTACCCGACACTCTTTCTTCATCATCGACCCTCCTGGCGACCGGTTTACTGTGGCCGTCTATTGTCCGTGGCTGCGACGATTTTGCAATCGGAGAAGGCGTAAACTGTTTACGGTACTGCAGCGGGCTGAGCGCGAAGTGCTGGCGAAAATGGTGGCGCAGGGTGCCGGCGCTGGCAAACCCGCAGCGCTCAGCGATCTGATCGATGCCCATCGTGCTCTCCGTCAGGTGCTGGCGGGCGCGCAGCAGTCGTTCCTCCAGCAGCCAGCGGGCGGGCGTTTTACCGGTGGCCTCCTCAAAGCGGCGCAAAAAGGTGCGCGTCCCCATGCCGGCGCGCTGGGCGAGGGAAGCGACGGTATGGCTGGCGGCAAGATGCTGGTGCAGATAGTCAAACAGCTGACCGAGGCGCAGGCTCTCCCGGCTGCGGGCTACCGGGCGCAGGACCTGCTGCGCCTGACCGCCGTCGCGATGGGGAGAGACGACCAGGCGGCGGGCGACGACGTTGGCGGCTTCGCTGCCGAAATCTTCACGCACCAGATGCAGACAAAGGTCGATCCCCGCCGCGCTGCCGGCGGAAGTCATCAGCAAAGCATCGCCCACGTAAAGGACGTCCTCCACCACCTGGATCTGCGGAAAACGGGACTGCAGCGCCGCGGTGTAGCGCCAGTGGGTTGTCGCCTGGCGGCCATTGAGCAGCCCGGCAGCGGCGAGAACGAACACCCCGGAACAGATAGAAATAATCCGACATCCGCGGGCGTGGGCGGAAGCCAGCGCGGCGCACAGCGCCTCGGGGACCGGGGCGTCGACGCCGCGCCAGCCGGGGACCACGATCGTATCCGCCTGGGCGAGAAGTTCAGGACCGCCGTCGGTCATCAGGCGGATGCCGCCGGTGGCGCACAGGGGACCTTCATCGATCGCGGCGACGGCGAACTGGTACCAGTTGTCGCCCATTTCCGGGCGCGGCAGGCCGAAGATCTCCACGGCTACGCCAAACTCAAAGGTGCACAGGCCATCGTAGGCGAGGGCGACCACCTGATGATGTGACGGTGTCACAGAAGGGGTTGTCAGGATGTTAGCGTTTTCTGTCATGGTTGTCGGCAGATCAGGGTGATGGGCGTCAGTAAAGTAGTGTTATCACAGACAAGGAGAAGACGCCATGAGTGTAGTAACCCAATTTCCCCCTGCCACCTCCGCTGAGGCTATCCGCTGGTTCAGCCATAAGCTGCATCTTGAGACCGACTGCGCCGATGTGCACAGCGCCCAGCGTGCCGGCGAGGTCGACTTCGTCCTGCTGCACGTGGTCGGCAGCGAGGAAGCTTTCGCCAGACGTCACCTGCCAGGCGCGCAGCATCTCCCGCACAGCCAGATCACCGCCGAGCGAATGGCGGCCTGGCCGGCGGATACCCTCTTTGTGGTCTACTGCGCCGGGCCGCACTGCAACGGCGCTGACGTTGCCGCGCTGAAGCTGGCCGAGCTGGGGCGGCCGGTGAAAATGATGCTCGGCGGACTCACCGGCTGGGAAGATGAGGGCTATGCGTTTGCTTCCGGTGATTGAAAATTTTTCATGTACCATGAAATATTCTCGTTTGCGACCCACCACTCTGCATGCCAGTATCTGGACATATAGCCATCCAGAAGTCTAAAAATTCAAGTAATGAACTATCACGGTGGGCAACTAACGCGCCCACCGCTAAGGAGACAGCATGCAACGTCAACAGGCCCCGTTCCGCGCAGACATCGTCGGCAGTTTTTTGCGCCCGGACAGCATTAAACAGGCGCGTCAGCAGCTGGCTGAGGGGATTATCGACGCCGCTCAGCTACGCGAGATTGAGAATAACGCGATCCGTCATCTGGTTCAGCAGCAATGCGACTGCGGCCTGCACGTGGTCACCGACGGTGAGTTTCGTCGCGCATGGTGGCATTTCGATTTCTTCGATGGCCTGCAGGGCGTTGAACGTTACGATGCCGAGCAGGGGATCCAGTTCAACGGCGTGCAGACCAAAGCGCACGGCGTTCGCGTCACCGGCAAGCTGGCGTTTGGCGACCACCCGATGCTGGAGGATTTCCGCTATCTGAAAAGCATCAGCGGCGACGCGCAGCCGAAGATGACCATTCCCAGCCCGAGCGTGCTGCACTTCCGCGGCGGGCGGAAAGATATCGATGCCACGGTCTACCCGGATCTTAGCGACTACTTCGACGATCTGGCCACCACCTGGCGCGACGCCATCCGCGCGTTTTATGACGCCGGCTGCCGCTATCTGCAGCTGGACGATACCGTGTGGGCCTATCTGTGCTCCGATGCCCAGCGCCAGCAGGTACGTGAGCGCGGCGAGGATCCGGATGCGCTGGCGCGTATTTATGCCCGGGTGCTGAACCAGGCGCTGGAGGGTAAGCCGGCCGATCTGACGGTGGGCTTGCACGTCTGCCGGGGTAACTTCCGTTCAACCTGGATCTCGGAAGGCGGTTACGAGCCGGTTGCCGAGGTGCTGTTTGGCAGCGTTAATGTCGATGCCTTCTTCCTGGAGTACGACAACGACCGCTCCGGGGATTTCGCGCCGCTGCGCTTTATTCGTCCCGGCCATCAGCAGGTGGTCCTCGGGCTGATCACCACCAAAAACGGCGAGCTGGAGAATCCGCAGGGGGTAAAAGCGCGACTCGCCGAGGCCGCGCAGTACGTGCCGCTCGAGCAGATCTGCCTCAGCCCGCAGTGCGGTTTCGCCTCCACTGAAGAGGGGAATGCCCTCAGCGAAGACCAGCAATGGCAAAAGGTCCGTCTGGTGACCTCCATCGCCGCCGACGTCTGGTAATTGCTTTCTTAGCGCAGCGTTGCACCGTGATGAGGCAACGCTGCCATCCTCTTCGCCACTATCGCCCACCTGCGCCGCATCCCGCTGTTTTCACAACCTGGCACCTTTTTTGCCTTATCACCTCTGGTTAGCTGTTAATTCTTTATTTTTTGCGCTACTCAGGAGTGAATCATGCAACGTAGAACGTTATTAAAAGCTTTTGCACTCTCCGCCTCTGTTATGGCTATGGGTCTCTCCTTCCAGGCCTATGCCGCCGACACCATCAAAGTCGGGATCATGCATTCGCTCTCCGGGACGATGGCGATTTCCGAAACGCCGCTGAAAGACGTCGCGCTGATGGCCATCGACGACATCAACGCCAAAGGCGGGGTGCTGGGCAAGAAACTGGAGCCGGTGGTGGTCGACCCGGCCTCCAACTGGCCGCTGTTTGCCGAGAAGGCGCGCCAGCTGCTGGCCCAGGATAAAGTGGCGGTGGTGTTTGGCTGCTGGACGTCGGTCTCGCGTAAATCGGTCCTGCCGGTGTTTGAGGAACTGAACGGCCTGCTGTTCTACCCGGTGCAGTACGAAGGGGAAGAGATGTCCCCCAACGTCTTCTATACCGGCGCGGCGCCTAACCAGCAGGCTATCCCGGCGGTGGAATACCTGCTGAGCGAGGACGGCGGCGGCGCTAAACGTTTCTTTCTGCTGGGGACGGACTACGTCTATCCGCGCACCACCAACAAGATCCTCCGCGCCTTCCTGCATGCCAAAGGGATCCAGGACAAAGATATCGAGGAGGTCTACACCCCGTTCGGCTACAGCGATTACCAGACCATCGTCGCCAATATCAAAAAATTCGCCGCCGGTGGCAAAACGGCAGTGGTCTCCACCATTAATGGCGATTCCAACGTACCGTTCTACAAAGAGCTGGCTAACCAGGGTCTGAAAGCGACCGATGTACCGGTGGTGGCCTTCTCGGTGGGGGAAGAGGAGCTGCGCGGCATCGATACCAAACCGCTGGTCGGCAACCTCGCGGCATGGAACTACTTTGAGTCCGTCGATAATCCGACCAACAAAGCCTTTGTCGCCGATTATCGCGCGTATGCCAAAGCGCACAAGCTGCCGAATGCCGATACGGTGGTAACCAACGATCCGATGGAAGCGACCTGGGTGGGTCTGCATATGTGGGCGCAGGCGGTGACCAAAGCGGGCACCACCGATGTCGATAAAGTGCGCGAGGCGATGGCCGGGCAGACCTTCAACGCGCCGTCCGGTTTTACCCTGACCATGGATGCCACTAACCATCATCTGCATAAGCCGGTGATGATCGGTGAAATTGAAGGCAACGGCCAGTTCAACGTGGTCTGGCAGACCGATAAACCCGTTCGCGCGCAGCCGTGGAGTCCGTGGATCCCCGGTAACGATAAGAAACCTGACCATCCGGTGAAAACCGTCAGCCAGTAAGCGCCACGGCCGGCGGGGCTGGAGCATAGCGCCCGTCGGCCGCTGACCAGAGGAGAACGACATGAACGCATTGCGTCTCATGAATGTGTTGGCGCTACTGCTGATCCTGCTGCCATGGCGGGCGCAGGCCGCGGAGGCGGACGACTTCGTTGCCGCCAGTCGCAGCCAGCAGGCGCAGCTGTTGAGCCAGTGGGCGGCAGCGCCGCAGGCGGATCGTCTGCCGCTGCTGCGGGCGTTGACCACCGAGAGCCTGGTGATGGACGACGGAAAACATGCTTTCCGCACCCGACAGGGCGGATTACAGCCATTGGGCGCTGTCGCCGCGCCGCAGGGCGAAACCCGACCGGTCCGTCTGACCAACAGGCTGCGCAATCTGGCTGCCGGCGCGCTGGCAAGCCACCTTATTTTAAGTGACAACGTCACAGAGCGAGCTTCCGCCGCACGAACGCTACAGCGGGAAGCGACCCCGGCAATGGCCGCGCTGCTGCAACAGCGGCTGCAGGCGGAAACCGATGATACTGTGCGGGGTCTGCTGGAGGTGGCGCTGGCGCGCCTGCAGCTCGCTCAGCCTGAGGCCAGCGCGCGGCTGGCCGCCGTGACGCTGCTCGGCCATTCCGCGGATCCGGAAACCCAGGCGCTGCTGATCCCCTTTACCGATGCCCAGCATGAGCCGGATGCGGCGGTGCGCGAGGCGGCCAGCGATAGCCTGCAAAAGATCAAACATCGTCTGCTGCTCGGCGATCTGCTGGGCCAGGCCTTTATGGGGCTGTCGCTGGGCTCGGTGCTGCTGCTGGCCGCGCTGGGGCTGGCGATCACCTATGGCCTGCTGGGGGTGATTAACATGGCCCATGGCGAGATGTTAATGATCGGCGCCTACAGCTGCTGGCTGGTACAGCAGGCGCTGGCGCAGCTCGCGCCGCAATGGCTGGCCTTTTATCCGCTGGTCGCGCTGCCGATGGCGTTTCTGGTGACCGCCGGGATCGGCATGGCGCTGGAGCGCACCATTATTCGTCATCTGTATGGTCGGCCGCTGGAAACGCTGCTCGCCACCTGGGGGATCAGCCTGATGCTTATCCAGCTGGTGAGGATGTTGTTTGGCGCGCAGAACGTGGAGGTGGCAAACCCGGCCTGGCTCTCCGGCGGCGTGCAGGTCCTGCCGAACCTGATCCTGCCGTGGAACCGGCTGGCGGTACTGGCGTTCGTCCTGCTGGTGCTGTGCTTTACCTGGCTCATCCTGAACCGCACCCGTCTGGGGATGAACGTCCGCGCCGTGACGCAGAACCGGGCGATGGCCGCCTGCTGCGGCGTGCCTACCGGGCGGGTGGATATGCTGGCCTTTGGCCTCGGCTCTGGTATTGCCGGGCTGGGCGGCGTGGCGCTGTCGCAGCTTGGCAACGTCGGGCCTGAACTGGGTCAGGGATACATCATCGACTCGTTTCTGGTGGTGGTGCTGGGCGGCGTCGGCCAGCTGGCCGGCAGCGTGGCGGCGGCCTTTGGGCTGGGCATTTTCAACAAAATTCTCGAACCGCAAATGGGCGCTGTGCTGGGCAAAATCCTGATCCTGGTGATGATTATTCTGTTTATTCAGAAACGCCCGCAGGGTCTGTTCGCGCTGAAAGGGAGGGTTATCGACTAATGAGTCAACCAATCACCTTAACGCTGGCGCAGCGCGCGCCGCGGCCTCTGCGCTGGCTGGGGATCCTGCTGGTGCTGGGGCTGCTGAGTATGCCATTCCTGGCGCTGCTGCCGGCCTCCCATCCGCTGGCGGTGCCGAGCTGGCTGCTGACGCTGAGCGGCAAAATCCTCTGCTACGCCATTGTGGCGGTGGCGCTGGATCTGGTCTGGGGCTACGCGGGCATGCTGTCGCTGGGGCACGGGATCTTCTTTGCCCTCGGCGGGTACGCCATGGGGATGTACCTGATGCGCCAGGCGGCGGGCGACGGTCTGCCGGCGTTTATGTCTTTTCTCTCCTGGAGCGAGCTGCCCTGGTTCTGGTGGGGCACGCAGCATTTCGCCTGGGCGATGGCGCTGGTGGTGCTGGTTCCCGGTCTGCTGGCCCTGGTTTTCGGCTGGTTTGCCTTTCGCTCGAAGATCAAAGGGGTCTATTTCTCGATCATGACCCAGGCCCTGACCTATGCCGGTATGCTGCTGTTCTTTCGCAACGAGACCGGGTTTGGCGGCAACAACGGCTTCACCGGTTTTACTACGCTGCTGGGTTTTCCGGTCACCGCCACCGGCACCCGCGCCAGCCTGTTTATGGCCACGGTTTTGCTGCTGTTGCTGACGCTGTGGCTGGGCGCGGCGCTGGCGCAGAGTAAGTTTGGCCGGATCCTCACCGCGGTGCGTGACGCCGAAAACCGGCTGATGTTCTGCGGGTACGACCCGCGCGGCTTCAAGCTGCTGGTGTGGACGCTGTCGGCGGTGCTCTGCGGTCTGGCGGGGGCGTTATATGTCCCGCAGGTGGGGATCATCAACCCCAGCGAAATGTCGCCGACCAACTCCATCGAGGCCGCCATCTGGGTGGCGCTCGGCGGGCGCGGCACGCTGATCGGCCCGGTGCTTGGCGCCGGATTGGTCAACGGTGCGAAAAGCATTTTCACCGTGGCGATGCCAGAGTACTGGCAGCTGTTTCTCGGCCTCATCTTCATCATTGTGACCCTGTTTTTACCCCGCGGGGTGATGGGCCTGCTGCGTCGAGGAGACCGCTAATGCAACCGGATGAAGGACTATTTACCCGCCAGCTGCCCGGCGATCGCTTTCGCGAACAAACCGATCCGGTGCTGCAGCTGGAGAACATCAACGTCAGCTTTGACGGTTTCCGGGCGCTGACGGATCTGTCGCTGGCGATAGGCGTCGGCGAACTGCGCTGTGTGATCGGCCCCAACGGGGCGGGCAAGACCACCCTGATGGACGTGATCACCGGCAAGACCCGGCCGCAGAGCGGCAAAGCGCTCTATGACCAGTCGGTGGATCTGACCACTCTTGACCCGGTGGCCATCGCCCGCCAGGGCATCGGGCGCAAGTTTCAGAAGCCGACGGTCTTCGAAGCGCTGACGGTGGCGGAAAATCTCGCCCTGGCGATGAAGGGGGATAAATCGGTGTGGGCCAGCCTGCGCGCCCGGATGAGCAGCGAACAGGACGATCGGCTGAATGAGGTGCTGCGCCTGCTGCGTCTTGACGGCGAGCGCTACCGCCAGGCCGGTCTGCTGTCCCATGGTCAGAAACAGTTTCTTGAGATCGGCATGCTGCTGGTGCAGGAGCCGCATCTGCTGCTGCTTGATGAGCCGGCGGCCGGCATGACCGATGCGGAAACGGAGTATACGGCGGAGCTGTTTCGTACCCTGGCCGGACAGCACTCCCTGATGGTGGTGGAGCACGACATGGGATTTGTCGAGACCATCGCCGACCGGGTGACGGTCCTGCATCAGGGCCAGGTGCTGGCGGAGGGATCGCTGCGGGAGGTGCAGGCCAATGAGCAGGTCATTGAAGTTTATCTGGGACGTTAAGGAGCGCCAATGTTACAGGTGAGTCAGTTACATCAATACTACGGCGGCAGCCATATTTTACGCGGGGTGGATTTTTCCGCCCGCCAGGGCGAAGTCACCTGCCTGCTGGGGCGCAATGGCGTCGGTAAGACCACGCTGCTGAAATGCCTGATGGGGCTGATCCCGGCGCGCAGCGGTGAGGTACGCTGGCAGGATCAGAACATCACCCATCGCAAACCGCACCAGCGGGTGCAGGCCGGGGTCGCCTACGTTCCCCAGGGGCGCGAGATATTTCCGCGCCTGACGGTGGAAGAAAACCTGCTGATGGGGCTGTCGCGCTTTCCCGCCCGCGAAGCGCAGCAGGTGCCGGAGGAGATCTACCAGCTTTTCCCGGTGCTCAGGACCATGAAGCAGCGGCGAGGCGGTGACTTATCCGGCGGCCAGCAGCAGCAGCTGGCGATCGGCCGCGCGCTGGCCAGCCGCCCACAGCTGCTGATCCTTGATGAACCCACCGAGGGGATCCAGCCCTCGGTCATCAAAGAGATTGGCGAGGTGATCCGCCAGCTGGCGAGCCGCGGAGACATGGCGATCCTGCTGGTGGAGCAGTTCTATGACTTTGCCGCCGGACTGGCGGACCACTACCTGGTGATGTCGCGCGGCGCCATCGTCCAGCAAGGCAAGGGTGGTGATATGGAGAGCGACGGCGTGCGCGCGATGGTGACCATCTGACCATGCCGGCGGCGGGCGCG
>NZ_GL882815.1:94621-99695 GCF_000195655.1 Klebsiella sp. MS 92-3 | reverse complement strand
GGTTTTGCGGCCTATTTGCGCAGCAGCCGCTGCAGGCGCGCCTGGCGCCAGTTTTTAATCCATTCGCCGAACACGAACAGGCGTAATCCTCTCACCACCAGCAGGGCGCCCCAGATCAGGGCGACCCAGCCGGACCAGTAGTACTGTGGATTAGTGAAGCGGTTAAGCACCGCCAGCAGCACGCAAACCACCAGCGCCACCGACAGCGAACGGAAAAAGCGGCTCTCCTGATGCACCCGCGCTTTGGCTTCCTCTATGCGCAGATCCAGTGAGGCTTCCTGGCCCGGCGCGTCTTCCCGCCGGGCTTCGCCGCCGATCTCGGCCACCGTCACCTCAAAGACCGCGGCGAGGGCGCTGAGGGTCTCCAGCCCCGGGCGTTCGCCATTCTCAATGCGCTGGATCGTGCGGACGCTGAGACCCGCCATTTCGGCCAGCTGCTCCTGGGACCAGGCGCGCTGCAGCCGTAATTGTTTGACCTGATTGTTGCTGTTCATATTCGTATGCTCCATAACGTTCTGCGGATGTAAACCTGTGATGGAGTATGGTGAACCGGGCCGCCAGCCACCACGACAGCGACCCGACAACGGCCCGACAGCAACCTGACAGCCGCATGCCAGCTGGCGTCAGGCGTTGGCCAGCGGAGAATCCGGTTGCCAGGGGCGGGCATTGATCCCGCGGAAAATCATCAGCCAGGCGGCGACAATCGCCACGATAAGAATGACAAAAAGCGACCAGTGCGGCAGATGGGTGAGGATCAACCCCGTCAGCATCGGGTTGAATGCCGCCCCCAGCCACCCCAGCGACTGGGCGGAGAAGTAGCTGGCCTTCATCCCCGGCGGGGCAATATGGTCAATCAGCATATACTCCCCGGGGGCATAAATCACTTCCCCGAGGGTGAAGATCGCCGCCGAGATCCCCCACGCCCACAGGCTGGCGCCAGAGAACATAAAGCCCACAAGGCCGATCACAAAGCAGACGGTGCCGAAGGTCATCAGCGGGCGGATATTTCTCGCGCTCAGCCGCCGGCCAACCGCGTACTGCAGAGCAACCACCACCGCGGCGTTGACCGGCAGCACCACGGCCACCACTTTCTCGGCGAAATCGCTGCTGGCGACCACCAGCACATACTGCGAGAGACAGGAGGCGAAGGCGCCGCCGACGAAGGAGGCCAGCAGCCCGGAGCAGGTAAACCACAGCAGCGCCCGGTCGCGCAGCAACACCGAAGGCGACCAGGGCGCGGCGCCCGGCTGGGCCGCGGCGGCGCCATCCCGCTGAAGAAACAGCTGAATAAACACCAGCGGAAAGGCGGCGCAGGCGGCCGCCAGCCAGAACGGCAAATTGATACTGTGCATTACCAGCAGGGTGCCGATGGGCGGCCCAACGGTCCAGCCGATGTTGAGGATGGTGTAGTTCAGCGAGAAGATGCGCGCTTTTTTCTCTGCCGTCAGCCGATCGGCGAACCAGGCTTTCAGGACGGTGGAAAAGACCGAGTAGGCGCAGTTGATCAGCGCAAAGAAGATCACCACCAGGAGGGCGTTATTGACCAGCGGTATTGCGCTGAAGCCGAGAATAAACACCAGCACTGACCACACCATATAGCGCTTTTTATCGAACCTGTCAGCGAGGATGCCAAAACCCATGCTGAACAACACCCCAACCACCAGCGCCAGCGACAGGGCATAGCCAATCACATCCACCTCCAGCTGAAAGCGTCGGGTGAGATAGATGGTCATAAACGGCAGTGTGGCCCCGCGGCCGATAGTCAACAGTAACGACGATGCCAGCAGCGCGATGGTGGAGCGCCGGAGAGTGGTGATCATGATTTCCTTGCCTGTCATGTTGTTATAATTTTATGTCTTCGATCACAAATAACACGGTCATTACGCCTTGTACAGGTCATCGCGGTCGACGGGCGCACTTCCGGGCCTGCCAAAAATAATGATCTATCCCGGCGGCCGCTTTTTCGCTACTTTGATTTTGTTCACAAAAATTCCAATAACGACAGAGGCAGGGGTATGACGAGGAAAGATGGACTACTGGCGCTGCTGGTAGTGGTGGTGTGGGGGCTTAACTTTGTGGTGATTAAGCTGGGGTTGCACAATATGCCGCCGCTGATGCTGGCGGGGCTGCGCTTTATGCTGGTCGCCTTCCCGGCGCTGCTGTTTGTCGCCCGGCCAGCTATTCCGCTGCGCCTGCTGCTGGGCTATGGCCTGACCATAAGTTTCGGTCAGTTCGCCTTTCTGTTCTGCGCTATCGGCCTGGGTATGCCGGCCGGGCTGGCCTCCCTTGTGCTGCAGGCGCAAGCCTTCTTCACCATCATCCTTGGCGCCTTCGTCTTTGGCGAACGTCTGCAGGGCAAGCAGCTGGCGGGGATCGCCCTGGCGATCTTTGGCGTGCTGGTGCTGGTGGAGGGCAGCCTTGGCGGGGAGCATGTGCCGCTGGTGGGCTTTATGCTGACCCTCGCGGCGGCGCTCAGCTGGGCCTGCGGCAATATTTTCAACAAAAAAATCATGTCCCAGGCGAGCCGGCCGCCAATCATGTCGCTGGTGGTCTGGAGCGCGCTGATCCCGGTGCTGCCGTTTATGCTGGCCTCATTGTTGATCGATGGCCCGCAGACCATGCTGGCGAGTCTGCAACACATCGATCTGCTAACGATACTGTCGCTGCTTTATCTGGCGTTTATCGCCACTATCGTCGGCTATGGCATCTGGGGATCGCTGCTGGGGCGGTATGAAACCTGGCGGGTGGCGCCGCTGTCGCTGCTGGTGCCGGTGGTGGGAATGGCCAGCGCTGCGCTGCTGCTCGGGGAGACGCTGAGCGGACTGCAGCTCACCGGGGCGGTGCTGATTATGGCCGGGCTCTACATTAATGTCTTTGGCTTACGTTTGGTGCGGCCTGGCATGGCGCGCGGATAAAAAAAAGCCCCGGAGACGGGGCTATACACAATTATGCGTGTAATGGCATCACAGGTCGTGCTGCTGGTAGTACGGCACGCCAAGTTCGTCAGATTTATCATTACCAGCCGCCATATGATTGAAATCAAACGGCGAATCATTATGTTCGGAAGGGATAATCATTGTATCACGCTGGTTTTGACGCACCGGCGTGGTGTTTTGCTCCGCATAGCTGAGGCTGGAGGCCAGCGACAAGAGTACGATAGCTGCGGCAGCGAATAGTTTCATGATTTCCTCAATACGTCTTTTATAGTGCAGGCGATTAACATCAGTTATTTAGCGGATGTAGATAGCGGGATTCGCCAGGTACATTCGTTATGCGATACTTGTGGGGCGGAACATCGAAATAGTTCTTGAACGTTCGCGTCAGGGTCTGCTGCGACTCGAAACCATAGCGTTCCGCCAGGTACAGGATTGGCTCATTGCTCTGCTTGAGCTTCTGCGCAATCTCCGTCAGCTTGCGGCTGCGGATGTACTGGCCGAGGGAATGGCCGGTCTCTTTCTTAAACATACGTTGCAGGTGCCACTTAGAGTAACCGGAGCGCTCAGACACTTTTTCCAGCGACAGGGGCGATTCCAGGTTATCCTCGATCCACGACAAAATACTATGGATAGTGATGGCGTCATTATTACGTCTGGACATCATCTTACCTCTTCTTATTTTTACGGCAGGACCTTCTTGAGCAGTTGCTCAAGCATGGCGACTTCGTCCGCCGACAGATTTTTCGTTAACTCCTGGTGTAACTTCTGACCCACAACCTGATGACACTGCTCGCAAAGGGCTGCGCCGTCCGGCGTCAACTGCACCAGCACGCCGCGCTTGTCAGCGGGGTTGGGTAACCGTTCAATCCAGCCTTTGCACGCCAGGCGGTCGAGCATGCGCGTCATCGCGCCCGGGTCGACGGAAAGCACGGTTTTCAGCTCAACGGGGGTAATACATACTTCGCAACGAATGGAGCAGAGCACGCGAAACTGGGTCGCGGTAATATCCATAGGTGAGAGGTAGTCATTGAGCAGGCGATCTTTTTTCTGGTTAACCATCTGGATCAAGCGACCCAGCGGGATCATTTCATTAAACAGGTCGCTGGTACTTTTCATAATGGTTGCCCAGGCAAGTAATTAGTTGCAGGTGATACTATTGCCCAGGCAATCATAAGTCAACATTATGAATTGGCCGATGCCACGATTTGCTAAAATGGAAAAGTACGATGTGGGTCACTCTTTATGATTTTTCTAACGCTTGTTATTTTTTTGCAGAAGTGATTTATCAGCAGGCTGGCGTCAAATTTGTTGAAGCCGATATACTCACGGAATGAAACCATTCTTAAAAAATGAATATTAACGGGACTTTAATTAACTATGTTCGATTTGTTTAAAGCAATAGGGCTCGGCCTGGCGGTGCTTTTACCGCTGGCGAATCCACTCACAACCGTGGCGCTGTTCCTTGGCCTGGCCGGTAATATGAACAACGCCGAGCGTAATAAACAGGCGTTAATGGCATCGGTGTATGTCTTCGCCATCCTGATGGTGTCGTGGTATGCCGGTCAGGTGGTGATGAATACATTCGGCATATCAATACCTGGGCTGCGTATCGCCGGCGGATTGATTGTGGCCTTTATCGGTTTCCGCATGCTGTTTCCCCAGCAAAAAGCCCACGATTCGATGGAAGCGAAGATCAAATCGGAAGAACTGCAGGATGAACCGACCGCCAATATCGCCTTTGTGCCGCTGGCGATGCCAAGCACCGCCGGTCCGGGCACCATCGCGATGATTATTAGCTCCGCCTCGACCGTTAAGCACGGCGTGGACTTCCCGGAGTGGGTGGTGCTGGCGGCGCCGCCGATCATCTTTTTGCTGTTAGGGGTGATTCTGTGGGCTTGTCTGCGCAGTTCCGGCGCGATTATGCGTCTGGTTGGCAAAGGCGGCATCGAGGCCATCTCGCGACTGATGGGCTTTCTGCTGGTCTGCATGGGCGTGCAGTTTATTATTAACGGCGTGCTGGAGATCATTTCGACCTGGCATCCCTGACCGCCCGCGATGCGCAGAGAAAAAAAGCCCCCCCCCGCGGGACCCGGCGGGGTGTTTTTTTTGGGGGGGAGGGGGGGGGGGGGGGGGGGGGG
>NZ_GL882815.1:92418-94556 GCF_000195655.1 Klebsiella sp. MS 92-3 | reverse complement strand
TCGTTTTTTTGTGCGACGGAATCAGGAGTGGTGCGGCTGATGGTCTTCCAGCGATACCGGCCAGCGACGGAATATCATCAGCGACCAGACCAGCGCGACCAGCGCCGGAATGGCGCCGACGTAGCCGACGGAGGCCATGGAAAGATGCAGACTCACCTGGCTGCCGACCAGCGCCCCGGCGCCTATGCCGATATTAAAGATGCCCGAGAACAGAGACATGGCGACGTCGGTGGCATCCGGAGCGGAGGCCAGCACTTTCACCTGCATGCCGAGACCGATAATCATGATCGCCACCCCCCAGAAGATGCTGAGCAGCATCAGGTGCTGCGGGTTATGCGAGGCCGGCAGCAGCAGCAGCAGGCAGGCGAGCAGCAGGGCAATCGCCAGGCTTATCAGCCCCGACGCGTGCTGGTTACCGAGTTTACCGAACAGAATGCTGCCGATAATACCGGCCCCGCCAAGGATCAGCAGCAGTACGGTGGCAAAGTTGCCGCTCAGGCCCGCTACCGTCTGGACAAAGGGCTCGATATAGCTGTAGGCGGTATAATGAGCGGTCACCACCACCACGGTCAGAATGTACACGCTGACCAGCGCCGGGCGGCGGAACAGCACCGGCAGGCTTTTCAGCGAGCCAGAATGTTCGCTCGGCAGGGTCGGCAGCAGTTTTACGAGGCAGGCCAGGGTGGCTAACGCGCCGAGGCCGATCGCCAGGAAGGTCATCCGCCAGCCAAAGTACTGGCCGATAATGCGCCCGATCGGAATACCAAACACCATCGCCAGTGCGGTACCGGTGGCGATCAGGCTCAGCGCCTGCGCCCGTTTGCCCGGCGGGGCCATGCGGATGGCCAGTGCCGACGTTATCGACCAGAACACTGCATGCGCAAAGGCGATACCAATGCGGCTGATCACCAGCACGTCAAAATTCCAGGCAAAAAACGACAGGACGTGGCTGGCGATAAACAGAATAAACAGGCCGATAAGCAGGCGCCGGCGCTCCACTTTGCTGGTCAGCAGCATAAACGGCAGCGACATTAACGCCACCACCCATGCGTAGATGGTCAGCATCATGCCCACCTGGGCGGTTTCCATGCCGAAGCTGTCGGCAATATCCGACAACAGACCGACCGGGGCAAACTCTGTGGTGTTAAAAATAAACGCGGCGATGGCCAACGTCACGACACGTAGCCACGCTACCTTGCGTGAGACCGTATTCGTAGTCATAAGCTCTGGACTGGTGATTCAGGGAAAGATGTGACGCTGATCTTAAAACGATTGTTGGCGAAAAGACAATCATTTTGTGATCTGCGTCTCATTTCATCGCAAGGGGCTGGCCGCGGTTAAGCGATTAATTTTGCTATGGATAGTGTCAAGGGGGCGCTTTTATGTCATGTTGAAGGAAAGTAAAAAAAGTAAGGACAGGGTATGCAGGAAATTCAATTTTATCTGGTCGATGCTTTCAGCGATAAAAACTTTGGCGGCAATGCCGCGGCCGTCTGCCCGCTCAGCGAGTGGTTAGCCGACGATGTGCTCCTGAAAATGGCCCAGCAGCATAATCAATCCGAAACGGCTTTCTTTGTCCGTACCGACGAGGGCTATGAGCTGCGCTGGTTTACCACACTCGCTGAGATCAATCTCTGCGGCCACGCGACCCTCGCCGCTGCGCACGTTATTTTCGAATATCTCGACCATCCTTCGGCGACGATTCTCTTTAGCACCCGTTTTGTTGGTGAGCTGCGGGTCACCCGTAATGGCGACTGGCTGACGCTCGATTTTCCGGCGTGGTCGACCTCCCCGGTGGAAAACCCGCCGGCGGATCTGCTGACCGGGTTGGGACTCGAGGCCGCCGTTGAAGTTCGGGAAGGGCGCGATTATCTGGTGGTGCTGGCGGATCGCCAGCAGGTTGAAGCGGTGCGACCGGATATGGCGCGGCTGCGAACGCTTGGCAAAATGATCTGCGTCAGCGCGCCGGATGAAGAGTATGACTTTGTCAGCCGCTTCTTCTGCCCGGGAGAAGGGGTGCCGGAAGATCCGGTCACCGGCTCCGCCCATAGCATGCTGATCCCCTGGTGGGGCGAAAAGCTGGGGAAAACCACCATGATGGCGCGCCAGGTCTCCGCTCGCGGCGGCGACCTGCGCTG
>NZ_GL882815.1:73252-92285 GCF_000195655.1 Klebsiella sp. MS 92-3 | reverse complement strand
CGACCTGCGCTGCCAGTGGCAGGGCGACCGTGTGCTGATTAGCGGCCAGGCCACCACCTATATGCGCGGAACGGTTTACCTGCGTTAATCATCGCCCCCGCGTCGCCCCGGGGAGCGGTAATCTACTTCCGCTCCCCGGGTGCGACATAGCATCAGCCCAGCGATGCGCCGCCACACATCACCAGCTCCTGTCCGGTCATCGCCGATGCGCCCTCGCTCAGCAACCAGCTCACCAGAGAGACCACTTCCTGCGGAGTAATGAGTCGCCCAAGCGGCGGAAGCCGCGGCGGGGAACTTTCTCTGCCTGGCTGATGAAGCATCGGCGTATCGGTTGCGCCGGGGGCCACGACGTTGACCGTCACCCCGGCAGGCGCCAGCTCTGCCGCCCAGCTCCTGGCGAGAGCGACCAGCGCGGCTTTGGTGGCCGCATACTGCGAGCGACCAGCGGCGCCTCGTGACGTACGGCTTCCCAGCAGAACGATCCTCCCGCCTGGCCCCATGGTCGGGGCGAAGTGATTGACCAATGTCTGAGCAGCATCGACGTGTAAACGCCACAACGACTCGCTGCGCTGAGGGTCCAGATTACCCAGGGTGGCGGCCGCCATTGAACCCGCGGCGTGAATGATGGCCTGAGGGGGCTCAATCTGCTCCAGCGCCGCCAGCAGCGCGCTGCGTTGGCTGACGTCGACCATCAGATGGCGAAAGTTCGGCTGTGAGAAGGGCGGCAGCGAACGGCTCATGCCGATCACCTGCCAGCCGTCCGCCAGCAACTGCCTCACCACTGCGGCGCCGATCCCGGAGCTGGCCCCGGTTACCATTGCCCGCTTCATCGCGCCTCCAGCATCTCAGCGGGGATTTTGAATACTGCCTTTCTGACCGGCGCTGGCGTCGAAACCGCACACAGCGCCTGGTGCGGTTCGCCGGGGTAAAAGACCGCGAAGTCGCCGGGACGCAGCAGAATAGAGACACTCTCCGGGGCCGGCTGACATATATAGAGGTCGGGCTTAAGCTCATGATCTTCCGGGCGCATCGCGGGAGCCATGCCCGCCTGGATGCGCTCCTCGCCGGCCAGGATGACCTGAACATCCGCCCACTGGCGATGATATTCCGTATGCCGCTCGGCCGCAGGCTGGGTTTGCACCACGCTGAGGGTGCAGAACCACGGCGCATCGTCGGGCTGGAAGCGGCCATTCTCTCTGGCACTGAGGGCGGCCAGCGAACAGGCCTCGCTGCTCAATAGCTGCTTTAACGCCGGCGGCAGACCAGCCTGCTGCAGCGCCTGCAGATTACCGATAATCATGCGCTTTCTCCTTTTACCCACTGTGGCGAGACACGAACATACTTGATCGCCTGGCGATACCAGGTGTAGGCGATATGCAAATTACCGTCTGCTCCCTGTTTGATGCTGGGGTAGGAGAACTCCCGGTTCAGCTTCTGCTCCGAATTATTGGTCATGCAGTAGCCGTCACCCTCATCGAGATTGCGCAGCCACGGCCAGCTTTCACCACCATCGGCTGAAATAGCGACGGTCATCGGCGCGCGTGGTGCGCCCCAGAAGGCGCTTTTCCCGGTCGCTTCCGGCTCCCTACGGCCATCGTCGTCAGCAATTTCATCATACAGCGAGGCGCGGCGTTCCGTGGCGCCGGCGGCGCTCATATTATTGAACACCAGCGCCAGTTCACCATTGTCCAGGGGGGTCGCCTGAATGGACGAGTTGTTGTTCGGAAGCGTCGTCGGTACCGGCGCAGACCAGCTCTCTCCCTGGTCGCTGGACTGGCTGAACCAGATATGATCCGCCCAGCGGCTGCGGAAGAAGGCTGCCAGTCTGCCGTCCGGAAGCGGAGTGATACTCATATGGACACAACCCAGGCTCTCCGGGACCGCCACGTCACGCCAGCTTTTTCCGCAGTCTGAAGAGATCTTCACCGCGCTGACGTCATTGTTACCCACCCATTTCTCGCCGGGTTCGGTACGGCAGTAAAAGACCGGCAGCAGCCAGTTGCCGTCAGACATAACGCTTATTGGCTGGCGAATAAAGGTACCCGGCTGATCCAGCAGCGTATCGATGGCCCCCCAGCTTCGTCCGCCATCGTGGGAGAGGCGGTAGCGCACAATGGCGGTATCCTGGTTTCCGGCAAATTGCGCTGTCCACAACAGCCACAGCACGTTATCGGGCGCCTGAAACAGCACCGGGTTTTGTTCTGAGCGGTCTGGGTCATCAGATAGCTTGACCGCCTCACTCCAGCGGTCACTGCCGGGGGCTAACCGCGATCCCCAGATAGAAATATCGGCTTTTCCCTCCTGGGAGCCGCCAAACCAGACGCACATCAGGCTGCCGTCATCCAGCGGCAGCAGATTGGCGGCATGGTTCTGCGGGCAGGCGCAGGGAAGCATTGCCCATGCGATGTGTTCATCTTGCTGGTGTTGGCGAATGACGCCGTCAAAAGGCGGAATTACGGTCATGTTTTATACTCCACGTTGCTCAACTGGGGCGGGGGATGGTTGTGATTTATTTGGGATCAGGCGGTCAATCACCATGATGATGGCCGGGGTCGCCAGGGCGACATACATGTTATTGATGCCGAACGGGTCGCCGAGTAAATACCAGACGGACGTCACCACACAGGCGCCGATCAGGCCGGCATTCGCGCCCCGAGTGCTTCTGAAGAAGGGGGCATAGAAGGCGATGACCGCCACCACGGTAATGGAGAGGCGAATGGCGCGGGTAAAGAAGGAGAGTTTCAGCACCTCCGGTACCAGCAGCACAAAGATCAGCGGCAGGAAGCCGATAATTAGCGACGCCCAGCGTGTGGCTCTGAATTCCTGGTCCGGCGTTGGGTTGCGCCATGGTACGTAAAAATCCTTCACCACCAGCGAGGCAATGGCCAGGGCTACGGTACTTACGCTGACGAAAATCGATGCCACAAGTGACGTTGTCACCAGACCTGCCAGCCACGGGTTCATGTCCTGCAGAAAGACCGGGAGGGCATACAGGCTGTTGATCTCGGGATGCAGGTATTTCGCCGCGACGCCGATAATGGCGATGGCAAAGGCGATAGGCAGGCAGAAAAAGAAGGCGATCCAGGTGGAGCGTTTCGCTGACCGAACGTCTTTGGTTGAGCTAATGGCCTGAATGACAAACTGGGTGCAAAAAATGGAGCCGATAGTGCCGATGAGCCAGGCGAAGATCGTGCCAGCACCAATGTTGCCATCCCATGTCCAGTAATAATCCGGCATCTTCTCCATCATCGGCGAGAAGCCGCCGGTTTTGGACAGGGCAAAACCCAGAATGATCAGCAGACCGGCGTATTTCAACGCGCTGTGTAACATGGTGACCCAGGCGACGCCCTTCATGCCGCCGAACGCGAAATAAAAGGTACTCACAATGGCGGTAATAAAGGCGGCTACCGGTAAATTCACTTTTAATACGGTGGAGATGGCTGCGGCACCGCTGACGTAATTGCCCACGTTAACCAGCAGCAGCGCATAAATCATAATCAGGGAGATAATATTTTTGGTACTGTTGCCATATTTTTCAGCGATGGCGCCGGAAATGGTGATTTTTCCGGTGTTATAGATGCGTTTCACCAGGATTAAACCGAACAGCGGAAAGCCGATGGCTGCCCCCAGCACGGACCACGAGGCGGCAATTCCGCTCTCAAAGGCGGCCTGGGCAGTACCGATGGTCGATTTGGCGCCAATATATTCTGACATCAGTAATATACCGACAATAAAGGCCGGCATGGCGCGCGAGCCTTCCATAAAATCCCCGGAATTTTTACTACGAATACGGAATGTCAGCCAGGTGGTAAACAGAATATAGGCAATAACAATGCCGACAATAATAAAGGTATCTTCAGCGGTAAAATGATTCATCTTAGCCTCTCTCTGGGCGTACGAATCCTGGGCACGGCGGTACCCGGTCTGTTTTATTAAAAAAGCGCAGCAAGTATTACGCTAAATAACGAGCGATGATGTCGCGTATCTGCTGCAGCTGGTGGTCACTAAACTGCACCGCGTAGCGGCTGTCGCCCACCTCGTGACCCATTAGCTGCAGGGCTTTCTTCACCGCCGCAGGCGAGAACGCCACTTTATACAGATCGGTGCGCAGGCCCGTTACCTGCTCCTGGGCCTGGCGCGATCCGGCGATATCCCCGGCGTGAAAGCGCGACCAGATGGCGTTAATTTCAGCGGGGGCGACGTTAGCAAGCCCCGAGATGCAGGCCGAGCAGCCGTCGACAAATCCCTGATGGATAAGCGAGTCCGGTCCGTTCAGAACGTCGAAACCGTCGATATCGCGCACCGCGTCGAGAAAGCCTTTCAGGCTGTCGTAGCTGCCGGCGCTATCCTTAATGCCGACGATATTCTCGTGGCGGGCCAGCTGGCGCGCGGTCTCCGGGGCAATAGTGTTCCCGGTGCGGGCGGGAATGTTGTAAAGAAAGAGCGGGACGCTCAGCGCGTCGGCGATCGCCGTATAGTGGTTAATCAGCTCTTCCTGCTTCAAGGGCACGAACCACGGGGTAATGGCCGATACCGCGTCAACTCCGAGGCGGGCGATCTGCTGGCCCAGCCGGCGCGTCTCCCGGGTGGAAACCTCCCCAATATGGGCCACCACCGGCGCGCGACCGGCCGCCTCTTCCACGCAGGTTCTGGCGATGGCGATCTTCTCTTCCTCATTGAGGACAAAAAACTCGCCGTTGGTGCCGCCGCAGAAAATACCGTTGCCTGCGGCGAGCTGGCGCTGCACCTGCTGGCGTAGCGCCGGCAGGTTAAGCGCTCCCTCGGCGGTAAAGGGAGTGACAATGGCGGTGAGTACGCCGCTAATAGCTTTCCTCATTTAACTTTCTCCTGTTAGGCATGTTCTGGATACAGCGTTTGGTAGATGGCCGCGATCTCTTCGCGGCTGACGCTGCATGGGGCATTGTTCATCAGGCGTTTGACGTTTTGCGCCGCTGCGCTGAGGGCGGAAATACTCTCCTGAGGCACGCCTAGCGCGGCCAGGTTGTCCGGCAGCGGCAGTCGTTTGACCAGCGCCGCCAGCCATGCGACCAGCGCATGGGATTTCTCTTCCGCGCTGAGCGTGCGATCTGCATCGGGGATCAGGTCCCAGACTTGAGCGAACTTCGCCACCGCGTGAGGGCGGACCACCCGCATGCAGGGCGCCAGCAGAATGGCGTTGGCCACCCCGTGCGGCAGGTGCCAGGTACCGCCAAGCGGATAGGAGAGCGCATGCACCAGGTGAGTGCCGGCATAGTTGATCGCTGCGCCGCCGTACCACGAGGCCCAGAGCATCTCCAGCTTCGCCGTCAGATCCTGCGGCTGATTTACCGAACGCTCGATATGGCGTACCAGCTTGTGTAAACCGATTAACGCCGCGTTATCGCTCACCGGGTTGGCGACGGTGGAGGTAAAGCACTCCAGCAGATGACACAGAGCATCGATTCCGGTCGACGCCGCGATGCTGGGCGGCATGCTGGTGGTCAGCTCCGGCAGCAGGGCGACATAGTCCGGAAGCAGCACCGGGGAGATGATCCCCACCTTCGTCTGCTGCTCGGGGATCGCCAGAATGGCGTTCGGCGTTGCTTCGGATCCGGTGCCCGCGGTGGCCGGGATTAACAATGAGCAAATTCGTCGTTGCGGCTGCTCGCCTGCCAGCAGGGCCGTCAGCGAGGGCGCCTCAGGGTGCAGAAGTACTGACAGCAGTTTTGCTACATCCAGTACGCTCCCCCCGCCGATACCAACGACCATCTGCGGCTGGCTGGCGCCCAGCTGGCTGACGATCTGCGTAACATCGTGATGGTTGGGCTCAGCTGGCACGCTGTCAATGACCTCAACTTCCCGCCCTTCAGCCGCCAGCAGGCGATGAATCGCCTGGGTTGCCTCCAGCGCCCCGACGTTCTTGTCGGTCACCAGCAGGATTGAGGTTTTACCGGCCAGCAGCGGGAGCAGGGCCGATGAGGCGCCAGCCCCGCTGATGATTGTGCTGTGTATCGTCGCCACGCGTTTCTCCTTGGTAGTAATTGATTGAATTCAATCATTCATAAATCTTGCCACTCGTCTGATGGGGAAAAGTTATAATTTATACGGCAGCTTAATAACTTGAGCTTGCTCACATTTAATCAAATATGATTGAATATAATCAATTTAAGATTTTATCGACTACAAGGCAGGACAATGAACGACGGCAATAACAGAGTGCTGGTGCTGGCGGATGACTTTACCGGGGCCAATGACGCCGGGGTCAGCCTGGCGGAGGCGGGTATGTCGGTGGAAGTGGCCTTCACCGCCGGACAGCCATCAACCGCCCGGGCATTAATTCTCAACAGCGACAGCCGGGCGATGAGCGCCGCGGCGGCGGCGGACAAGGTCGCCGCTCTGCTGCGCGGCGCGGCGACATTCGTCCCGCACTGGCAGGTAAAGAAGATTGACTCCACGCTGCGCGGTAATCCCGGCGGCGAACTGGAGGCAATGATGGCGGCGCAAGGCTGCCGGATGGCGGTGGTGGCCCCGGCTTATCCGGCAGCCGGGCGGCATACCCGGGACGGGCGCTGCTATGTGCATGGTGTGCCCCTCGATCAGACCGAATTTGCCAGCGATCCGAAAACGCCGGTGAGCCGGGCGGAGATTAGCGAAATTATCGCCATGCAGAGCCGTCTTCCCTGTCTGACCCTGAACGCTGGCCAGCTTCCGGCGGCATTAGCGACGGCGGGCGAGGAGAAGCGAGTGTTGATTGTCGACGCCTGGGAAGACAGCCATCTGGACCAGGTGATCGACGCCGTTGCGCCCCATGCGCGGGAGACCCTGCTGGTCGGCTCGGCGGGTCTCTGCGAGGCGCTGGCTCGCCGCCTGCGCCGCAGCGAGCAGGGCCCGCTGCTGGCGGTGGTCGGTTCGATGAGCGAGATGGCGCAGCGTCAGGTTGCTGCGCTGCAGGTCCATTCCCGAGTACGGGTGATTGAAATTGATGTCGAACAGGCCTTTAGCGGATCGCCAAAGGAGGAAGCTTCACGGATCGCCGGGGCACTGCGCGAGGGCCAGCACTGCGTGGTGACCACCCGCCCGAATCACGCCGTCCGGCACGGGATTGAAGCCCGGTGCCGTGAACGCGGCCTCAGCCGCGCCGCCTACGGGGAGCACATCTGCGCCTGGCTTGCCGACGTCACGGCGCAGGCGGTGGCGCAGTCTTCCCCTGGCGCGCTGTATCTTTCCGGCGGCGATGTGGCTATCGCCGTCGCGCACGCGCTCGGCGCCACAGGGTTTCAGATCCGCGGCCGGGTGGCGGAGTGCGTTCCATACGGGCATTTTCTCGGCGGCCGCTGGTCGCGGCCGGTGATGACCAAAGCCGGAGGATTCGGCACCGACACCACGCTATTACATGTTGTGAATTTTATTGAGGAGAAACTGAGTGTCTAAGATGATTGCAGTGACAATGGGCGACCCGGCAGGGATTGGTCCGGAGATTATTATCAAATCCCTCGCCGAGGGGGCGCTGAGCGGCGCGCCGGTGGTGGTGGTGGGCTGCGCGCAGACGCTGCGGCGGATCCTGGCGCTAAATATCACACCGCGGGCGGAGCTGCGCATTATTAACCATCCCGCCGAGGCGAGTTTCTCCCCAGCGACCATCAACGTCATTGATGAACCACTCAGCGACCCGCAGGGGCTGCGCCCTGGCGAAGTCCAGGCCCAGGCAGGGGATCTCGCGTTTCGCTGCATCAGGCGGGCGACCGCGCTGGCGCTGGAGGGCGCGGTCGCGGCCATCGCTACCGCGCCGCTGAATAAAGAGGCGCTGCATCTCGCCGGGCACGCTTATCCCGGCCATACCGAACTGCTGGCCCACCTGACGCAGACTACCGATTACGCCATGGTGCTCTATACCGAGAAGCTTAAGGTTATCCATATCACTACCCATATTTCCTTGCGCCAGTTCCTCGATACCCTCAACCAGCCGCGGATTGAGACGGTGATTGGCGTGGCGGATCGCTTTCTGCGCCGCGTCGGCTATCCACGTCCGCGCATCGCGGTCGCCGGCGTTAACCCGCACGCCGGGGAGAACGGCCTGTTTGGCGATGAAGAGATCCGTATCGTCGCCCCGGCGGTCGCCGCCATGCGGGCGAAGGGAGTGGAGGTGACCGGCCCCTGTCCGCCGGACACGGTGTTTATGCAGTGTCACGAAGGCATGTACGACATGGTGGTGGCGATGTATCACGACCAGGGGCATATTCCGCTGAAGCTGCTGGGATTCTATGACGGGGTGAATATTACCGCCGGGCTGCCGTTTATCCGTACCTCCGCGGATCATGGCACTGCGTTTGATATTGCCTGGACAGGTAAAGCGAAGTCTGAGAGCATGGCAACCTCCATTGAGCTCGCCATGCACATCGCGCAGGAATAACATGAAGGGATATAACCGGTTAGAGCAGATTATGGACTTCCTGAAAAGCCATAATCTGGTGACAGTCGACCAGCTGGTGGCGGCGACCAACGCCTCGCCGGCCACCATTCGCCGCGACCTGATCAAACTCGATCAAGAAGGGGTGATCAGCCGAACGCACGGCGGGGTGACGCTGAACCGGTTTATTCCTTCCCAGCCGACGACGCTGGAGAAAGCCCAGCGCAGTCCGCTTGAGAAGCAGGCTATCGCCAGTGCGGCGGCAGCGCTGGTGAAAGCCGGCGACGCCATTGTGCTTGACGCCGGCACCACCATGATTGAGCTGGCGCGGCAGATCACCCATCTGCCGCTGCGGGTGATCACCAGCGATTTACATATCGCGCTGTTCCTATCGGAATTTAAGCAGATCGAAGTGACGATTATCGGCGGGCGCATCGATGACAGCAGCCAGTCGTGCATCGGCGATCACGGCCGCCGCCTGCTGCAGACCATCTGGCCCGATCTCGCCTTCGTCAGCTGCAACGGCTGGGACCTTGAGAAGGGGATCACCGCCCCGACGGAGGAAAAGGCCGCCCTGAAGCGCGATCTGATGGCCAATGCCCGGCGGCGTATCCTGCTGGCGGACAGCTCCAAATACGGCGCCTGGTCACTGTTCAACATCGCTCCGCTGGCGTCGTTGACCGATATCGTGACCGACGCCCACCTGCCGGATAAAACCCGCGAGGCGCTGGAGACCCTTTCCCCGCAGCTGATCATTGCCGACTGACTCGCAGGCTGCCGTCAGGGCAGACGGGCGATATTGGCCTTGATCACCGCGATCGACTGGCTGAACTTCGCCTGCTCTTCGCCGGCCAGCTGCAGTTCAATGATCTGCTTCACGCCACCCTGGGCCAGCACCGCCGGCACCCCAGCCGCCGCGCCGCTGACCCCGTACTCGCCGTCAAGAATGCAGGAGACCGCCAGCGCGCGGTGGCTGCCGGTGAAGATATTGCGGCAGATCTCGGCGATGGTCCCTGCCACGCCATATTCGGTGCAACCTTTACCCGCGTAGATCTCAAATCCCAGCTTGCGCACTTTGTCAGCCATCGCCTCGCGATCGAGCGGCAGGCCGGTGCGCTGCTGGTAGAGGTCGGCGATTGGCGTGCCATATACCGAGGAGTGCGACCACACCGGAAACTGGGTATCGCCATGCTCGCCGAGGATAAAGGCGTCGATGCTCTGGGCGCCAATCTCCAGTTCCTGCGCCAGCAGGCGACGCAGGCGGGTGGTATCCAGCCAGACGCCGGTGCCCAGCACCTGGCTGCGCGGCAGGCCGGAAAGCTGCCATACCTGCCAGGTGATGATGTCGCAGGGGTTGGTGGCCACCAGAAAGATGCCGTTAAATCCGTTGGCCATCATCGTCGGCACAATGCTCTTCACAATCTTCGCGGTGGAGGTTAGTTCATCCAGCCGGCTCTGGCCGGGGCGCAGCGCGCCGCCGGAGACGGTGATCACCGCGATATCGACATCGGCGCAGTCGCTGGCCTCGCGGGTGGAGATGGTCATCATCCCCGGCAAGTAGGCCGCGGCGTCGCTCAGGTCCTGAGCGTGGGCCTCAGCGCGCTGTTGGTTAAGGTCGACGAGGATCAGCTCCTCGCAAATGCTCTGGTTGAGCAGGGCGTAGGCCGCCGACGCGCCGACATTGCCGGCGCCAATAATCATCACTTTACGGGCTTTGGTGTGCATATTCAGATCTCAAGTACGAACAGCAGGGGATAAAATTACTGTGTTTCAGTTGGTTAGCGCAATAGGCGGGCGGCAATATAAGTTAATGCTATGTCGGGAAAAGCCGCCGGCCGCGCTACAGTGGGGTAAAAAAGGAGCTCACCTATGTACACCATCACCGACATCGCCCCTACCGACGCCGAATTTATCGCCCTGATTGCCGCCCTCGACGCCTGGCAGGAGACCCTCTACCCGGCGGAGAGCAACCACCTGCTGGACCTTAGCCAGCTGCCGCCGCAGACGGTCATCGCCCTGGCGATCCGCAGCCCGCAGGGCGAGGCCGTTGGCTGCGGGGCTATTGTCCTCAGTGAGGAAGGCTTTGGCGAGATGAAGCGGGTCTATATCGATCCTCAGCACCGCGGCCAGCAGCTGGGAGAAAAGCTGCTGGCGGCGCTGGAAGCGAAAGCGCGTCAGCGCGACTGCCATACCCTGCGCCTGGAGACCGGTATCCATCAGCATGCGGCCATCGCCCTCTACACGCGCAACGGCTACCAGAGCCGCTGCGCGTTTGCGCCGTATCAACCCGATCCGCTCAGCGTGTTTATGGAGAAACCACTGTTTGCCGATCTTCGTTCAGCAGCGCTATAAACGCCTCCAGCTGGCGGGTTTTGGCGCCCCGGCGCCACACCAGCCAGGTGGTGAGCCAGCGCCACTCTTCGGCCAGCGGCCAGGCGGAAACCTGCTGATGGCCGGGCATACTCTCCAGCATGCTGCGCGGGATCAACGCCAGGCCGGCGCCGGCGATGACGCAGGCCAGCATCCCGTGGTAAGACTCCATCTCGTGGATCCTGCCCGGGGTCGCTCTGTCGGCATGAAACCAGCTCTCAAAATGCCGGCGATAGGAACAGTTGGCGCGAAAGGCGTAGACGTTGGCCCCGTTCACTTCGCTGGCGCGGGTGATGGGTGCGTGGCCGTAGGGGGCGACGATCATCATCTCTTCAGGGAACACCGGCAGCCCCTCCAGGCCCGGATGCACCAGCGGGCCGTCGACAAACGCGGCGCTCAGGGCGCCCTCCAGTACGCCGTCGATCATCGTCCCGGAAGGGCCGGTTGAGAGCGCCAGATGAATTTTCGGGTAGCGCTGATTAAAGTGGGCCAGAGTGCTGGGGATCCGTACCGCCGCGGTGCTCTCCAGCGAACCAAGTGAAAACAGCCCCTGGGGTTCGTCGCCCGCCACCACCATTCGCGCCTCGTCCACCAGGGCGAGGATCTGCTGGCTATAGCGCAAAAAGCTGTGTCCCGCAGGCGACAGGCGCAGGCGCTGGTTCTCGCGGATAAACAGCTCAACGCCGAGGTCGGCCTCCAGCTGGCGGATGCGGGTGGTGAGGTTGGACGGCACGCGATGCACTCTCTGCGCCGCCTGGGTAATGCTGCCGGTGCTGGCGACAGCGTTAAACATCTCTAGCTGAGTCAGGTCCATGATATTCTTCTTTTGTGAATGTGTTGCTTAATATTATTCATTTTCAATGAATGGAAAGGTAAGCCAGAATACGGACACTTCGCAAGCAACGAGAGAGAATAATGATGAATTTATCTGCAACGCACGCCGTCTCCGTCAATCCGACTACCGGTGAGGTGGTCTCCTCGCTGCCGTGGGCCAGCGAACGCGAGGTCGACGCGGCCATCGCGCTCGCCGCGGCGGGCTATCGCCAGTGGCGTCAGACGCCGCTTGCCGACCGCGCCGACGCCCTGCGCCGCATCGGGGCCGCGCTGCGCGCCCGCGGTGAAGAGGTGGCCCAGATGATCACCCTTGAGATGGGCAAGCCGATCGCTCAGGCGCGCGGCGAGGTGGCGAAATCGGCCAACCTCTGCGACTGGTACGCTGAACACGGCCCGGCGATGCTGGCGACGGAAGCTACCCTGGTGGAAAATAACCAGGCGGTAATAGAGTATCGTCCACTGGGCGCCATACTGGCGGTGATGCCGTGGAACTTCCCGGTCTGGCAGGTGATGCGCGGCGCGGTGCCGATCCTGCTGGCCGGCAACAGCTATCTGCTGAAGCATGCCCCGAACGTGATGGGCAGCGCCCGTCTGCTGGGCGAAATTTTTGCCGCCGCCGGCCTGCCGGATGGTGTATTTGGTTGGGTGAACGCCACTAATGACGGCGTTTCGCAGATTATCAATGACGACCGCATCGCGGCGGTGACCGTCACCGGCAGCGTCCGCGCCGGGAAGGCGATTGGCGCCCAGGCGGGCGCGGCGCTGAAGAAATGCGTGCTTGAGCTGGGGGGATCCGATCCCTTTATCGTGCTCAACGATGCCGATCTCGATGAAGCGGTAAAAGCCGCCGTCACCGGCCGCTATCAGAACAGCGGCCAGGTGTGTGCGGCGTCGAAACGCTTTATTCTCGAAGCCGGCATTGCCGAGGCCTTCACCCGCAAATTTGTCGACGCCGTGGCAGCGCTGAAGATGGGCGACCCGCGCGATGAGCAAAACTACGTCGGACCGATGGCGCGGTTCGATTTACGCGATGAACTGCACCAGCAGGTAACGGCGACCCTTGATGAAGGAGCGACTCTGCTGCTGGGCGCGGAAAAAATCGAAGGGGCGGGCAACTACTATGCGCCAACGGTGCTGGGCAACGTCACCGCCGGGATGACCGGCTTTCGTCAGGAGCTGTTTGGTCCGGTAGCAACCCTGACCACCGCTCGCGACGCTGACCATGCACTGGCCCTCGCCAACGACAGCGAGTTTGGCCTGTCCGCCACGGTCTATACCACCGACGAGGCGCAGGCCCAGCGCTTTGCCCGCGAGCTGGAGTGCGGCGGCGTCTTCCTCAATGGCTACTGCGCCAGCGACGCCCGCGTGGCCTTCGGCGGCGTGAAGAAGAGCGGTTTTGGCCGCGAGCTGTCGCATTTTGGCCTGCACGAGTTCTGTAATGCGCAGACCGTCTGGAAAGACCGTCGCTAATCAACGTTAGCCCCTGACGACCGTCGTCCACGTCTGCTATACTCGCCCACCGAATTTTGATGGTGGGCAAGGAGCCGCGTGTGGCGACGGTTATCAATAATGCAATGCTGGAAGCCATTCTGGCAGAAATCAGGCCGCTGATTGGCCGCGGAAAAGTGGCGGATTATATTCCGGCGCTGGCCAGCGTCAGCGGCGACAAGCTTGGTATCGCGATCAGTACGGTGGACGGTCAGCACTTTGCCGCTGGCGATGCCCATGAACGTTTTTCCATCCAGTCAATCTCCAAGGTATTGAGCCTGGTGGTGGCCATGAACCACTATCAGGAGGAGGAGATCTGGCAGCGGGTGGGGAAAGATCCTTCCGGCCAGCCCTTTAACTCGCTTCTGCAGCTGGAGATCGAGCAGGGCAAACCGCGCAACCCGTTTATCAACGCCGGGGCACTGGTGGTCTGCGACATGCTGCAGAGCCGGCTCAGCGCCCCGCGTCAGCGGATGCTGGAGATTGTCCGCCGTCTGAGCGGCGTGGCCGATATCACCTACGATCCGGTGGTGGCTCGCTCAGAGTTTGAGCATTCGGCGCGCAACGCCGCCATCGCCTGGCTGATGAAATCCTTTGGTAACTTCCATAACGACGTCGCCACCGTGCTGCAGAACTATTTCCATTACTGTTCGCTGGAGATGAGCTGCGTTGAGCTGGCGCGAACCTTTCTGTTTCTCGCCGACCGCGGCATTGCCCCGCATCTCGACGCGCCGGTTATTGCGCCCATCCAGTCCCGCCAGGTGAATGCCCTGATGATGACCAGCGGCATGTACCAGAACGCCGGTGAATTCGCCTGGCGCGTTGGCCTGCCGGCGAAATCGGGCGTCGGCGGCGGGATCGTGGCGATTGTCCCGCAGGAGATGGCGATCGCCGTGTGGAGCCCGGAGCTTGACGACGCCGGGAACTCGCTGGCCGGCGTGGCGATGCTGGAAAAACTGACTCAGCGGATGGGGAGGTCGGTGTTCTGATGGTTGATCAGGATCGCTTGTTTGCGCGCCTGGCGCGCTCGACGTTTCGCTCACGCTTCCGTCTGGGGGGGAAAGAGCGGCAATATTGTCTCGATAAGGGACCGGAGATCATCGATCGGCATGCCGCAGACTTTATTCGCCAGCGGCTGGCGCCCGCTGCGCCGATCAATGATGGCAAGCAGACGCCGATGCGCGGTCACCCGGTGTTTATCGCCCAGCACGCGACCGCTACCTGCTGTCGCGGCTGCCTGGAAAAATGGCATGCCATTCCCCACGGCCGCGCGCTGAGCGAGCCGGAGCAGGACTATATCGTGCAGGTCATCCACCGCTGGCTGGTGCTACAAATGAATGCGCCGTCTGTGCGCTAATTTGCATTTGATCGGCGCCGGAGTATGCCTGATAAATATTCTCATGTTATGATAATCCGCTAACTAACTATTAACATAATAATTTCCTGAAACAATTAGACGGATAATTACTGAATGTCTTCACTGTCGATTCGGTCATTTACGCTGTTTCGTGAAGAACAACCCGTGCGCGATGCATTGGTCTTATTTACGTTAACGCTACTGCTGCATTTTCTTGGCGCTATGCTGCGTCTGGTGCAGGAGCTCTCTTTCTTCTGGCCGCTCAATGCAGTGATGGCCGGGATTTTTGCACGCTATGTATGGCTTAACCGCAGCTATTTTTATGCCGTCTGTTTTGCGGCAATGCTGGTCTATGACGGATTAACCTCGCGCTGGGGAATGGGCTTTGCCTCATTGCTGATTAACTTTTCCAATATTGTCTTTATTGTGACGCTGGCGCAGCTGGTGCTGTGGGATAAACGTCGCGCCGACTCCATGCCGGGCCCGATAAACGCGCTTAATTTATTCTGTTTCTGCCTGTTAGCCGCCTTACTGTGCGCAGCGGTCGGCGCGCTGGGGTCGGTGGATGTTGAACGCGCCACCTTCGTTCCCCAGCTGGCGGACTGGTTTAGCGAACAGTTCTCGACGGCGGTATTAATCCTGCCCTTTATTCTGACCCTGACGCTGCCTTCGGCATTAAGCGGTTTTCGCTTTCGCCAGCTGCTGCCGGTGCTGGCGCTGGTCCTGTCAATTGCGCTTGGCGTGGCGGTAGGCGGCGCGGGCAGCATTACCTTCCCGTTACCGGCTTTGATCTGGTGCGCTGTACGCTATCCGCTGCCGCTGACCTGTCTGCTGACTTTTCTCACTGGCATCGGCGAAATACTGCTGGTCGCTAATTCGTTAATTCACTTTTCGCCAGATGCGCGAATGCAGCCGTGGCAGCTGTTCTCCACCCGCCTCGGAATTGCCGCCATGCTGATTAGCCCGGTGATTGTCGCATCCAGTGTCGAAGCGATTAACACGCTGGTGAAGCAGCTGGCCCTGCGCGCCGATTTTGACTTTCAGACCCGCGTCTATTCCCGTTCCGGACTGAGCGAAGCGTTGAAGCGTCAGACGCTGCCGGCGGATAAGCTGCTGACGGTGATGGTGCTGGATATCGATGGCTTCAAACGGGTGAATGATGCTCTGGGCCATGAAGGCGGCGATTGCGTGCTGACCCAGTTTGCCCAGCAGGTTCGACAGCTGGTGGGTGAGCAGGGGATGGTGGCCCGTATCGGCGGCGAAGAGTTTGCGGTGGCCGCCGTCGTCGACAGCGCCCAGCAGGGCTATTTGCTGGCGGAAAAGATCCGGCACGGGGTGGAGTCGCAGCCTTTCGGCCTGGGCCAGAACCCGATCCACCTGACCATCAGTCTGGGACTGGAGACGCGCGAGGTAGGCCACGCCCGCATCACCGAGCTGTTTAACCAGCTGCTGTTGGCGGCGGACGATGAGATGGTGAAAGCCAAACAGAGCGGTCGTAACCAAATTTGTATGCCGACGCTGACCGAAAGCGCGCCATAAGAAAATCCTATCGGGATCCTACTTGTGCTAATTTTTGGTTAAAAACATAGTGATGTGGTCGATAACAGGGAGCTTTTATGACCACATCCTTTTCACTGCGCACGCTCTCGCGTGACGATATTCTCCATCACCTCCCGGCATTAAGCGAGATCCTGGCAAGCTGCGTCAACGGCGGCGCCTCGGTGAGCTTTATGCTGCCTTTCGCGCCGCAAACGGCGATAACGTTCTGGCAACGCACTGCCGACAGCGTGGCGGCCGGTGAGCGCATTGTGCTGGCCGCCTTCGACGCGGAAGAACGTCCCGTTGGCACCGTGCAACTTATCACCAGTCAACCGGAAAACCAGCCCCATCGAGCGGATGTCGCCAAATTATTGGTTCACCAAAATGTCCGCCGCCAGGGGATCGCCCAGGCGTTAATGAGCGAACTGGAGCGCATTGCCCGGCGGGAAAGGAAGACGGTGCTGGTGCTGGACACGGCGACCGGCAGCGGGGCGGAACAGTTCTATGCCCGCTGCGGCTGGGAAAAAGTGGGGGAAATTCCGCGCTATGCGCTGATGCCCGACGGCGAAATGACTGCCACCTCACTATTCTATAAGTTTCTGCCCTGACGGCCGCTATTGCAGATTGCTTTGATCAAAACAGGGTTTCACTGGTAGCAAAACCTGATAACTTATTGGACCAATTACTCAGGTTGTATGACTACTATTAGAGGGAACCCATTGTGAAAACTTTAAACCGTCGTGATTTCCCCGGCGCGCAGTACCCTGACCGTATCATCCAGTTTGGGGAAGGTAACTTCCTGCGCGCATTCGTTGACTGGCAGATCGACCTGCTCAACGAGCATACCGACCTGAATGCGGGCATCGTGGTCGTGCGGCCTATCGCCACAGATTTTCCGCCTTCGCTGAACACCCAGGATGGCCTGTACACGACTATTATTCGCGGCCTGAACGAGCAGGGCGAAGCGGTCAGCGATGCGCGTCTTATCCGCTCGGTCAACCGGGAGATCAGCGCTTACGCAGACTTCGACGCTTTTTTACGCCTGGCGCATAACCCGGAGATGCGGTTTGTCTTCTCCAACACCACCGAGGCGGGCATCAGCTACCATGCCGGGGATCGGTTTGACGACGCGCCGCCGGTCAGTTATCCGGCGAAACTGACCCGTCTGTTGTTTGAGCGTTACCAGCATTTCGCCGGTGCGGCCGACAAGGGATGGGTGATTATTCCCTGCGAGCTGATCGATTATAACGGCGAGGCGCTGCAGGCGCTGGTGCTGCGCTATGCTAGCGAATGGGAACTGCCGCAGGCATTTATCACCTGGCTGACCTCAGCGAATACCTTCTGTTCGACGCTGGTGGATCGCATTGTGACCGGCTATCCGCGTGATGAAGTGGCGGCTCTCGAGGCGCAGACCGGCTATAAAGATGCTTTCCTTGATACCGCTGAGCATTTCTACCTGTTCGTTATCCAGGGACCTGCCTCGCTGGAGGCCGAGCTGCGTCTCGATAAACTGCCGCTGAATGTGCGCATTGTGGACGATATTAAGCCGTATAAAGAACGCAAAGTGGCGATCCTTAACGGGGCGCACACCGCGCTGGTGCCGGTGGCCTTCCTGGCCGGGATCGACACCGTGGGTGAGGCGATGAACGACGCGGAGATTTGCGCGTTTGTCGAAAAGGCGATTTATGACGAGATTATTCCGGTGCTGGATCTGCCGCGCGATGAGCTGGTGTCATTCGCCAGCGCCGTGACAGGGCGCTTCCGTAATCCCTATATTAAACATCAGCTGCTCTCGATTGCGCTCAACGGCATGACCAAGTACCGCACCCGTATTCTGCCGCAGCTGCTGGCGGGGCAGAAAGCGCATGGCGCGCTGCCGCCGCGTCTGACCTTTGCCCTGGCGGCGCTGATCGCCTTTTACCGGGGAGAGCGGGATGGTGAGAGCTATCCAGTACAGGATGACGCCGACTGGATATCGCGCTATCAAACGCTGTGGGCCCGCCATCGCGATGGCCAGATGAGCACTCGCGAGCTGGTCACCGCCGTGCTCAGCGTGGCGGATCACTGGCAGCAGGATCTGAGCCAGACCCCGGGGCTGGTGGAGCTGGTGACTGCCGACCTTGACGCTATCCTGACCTGCGGTATGCGCGACGCCGTCAAACCTCTTTGCTGATAGTCCATCTATACACCCGGCTGCGGCCGGGTTGTGCAGGATTTTTATTAGTTACAACATACTATTATACTAACCTGTAACAGCCGGTCAGTGGCTCCTCTGCATACGGCTTTTTAGTGCCAAATCGTTCCGAACAGCAGGAGAATTATGGCCGAAGCGCTTGAACAAATATCTGCGCAGGAAAATAATGACCTCAACTCATATCTCCTGCCAATATTCGCAGGCTAATGCATTCATCTGTAAGGAAACTCTCATGGTCATCGATATCCGGGAAGTACGGCCCCACGACAAAGCCGAATGGCTTCAGCTTTGGCAAGGCTACACTCGTTTTTACGGTAGCCCGCAGCCGGAAGAGGTGACCGAATGCACCTGGCAGCGGATGCTGGATGTAAACTCGTCTGTATTGGGAAGAGTCGCGGTGGTGGATGATGCGCTGGTCGGCTTCGCTATCTGTGTTCTTCATGAGGGAACCTGGGTTACCACGCCGATCTGCTATCTGGAGGATCTGTTTGTCGATCCCGCCTTCCGTGGACAGGGTATTGCCAGAACCATGATTAAGTCGCTGCAAAGCGAAGGGGCGGACAAAGGCTGGTCGCGGCTGTACTGGCATACGCGCCGTGATAATCCCGCCCGTCATCTGTATGATGAGTTTACCCCGGCTGACGATTACGTACGCTACAGGATCACGCTTGAGTCCTGAAGCGGTAAGAGGTTGTTAAGCTTTTCCCGCTATAACAGGGGAAACAGGCTCAGGAGAAGCAACGATGGAAAAACGTCTTGAAACAGTGGTCAATGTGATTATGTTTCTTTCGCTATTGGCAACGGCCTGGGATCTCTCGCTGGTGCATCATCTCGCGTGGTAGTAAATTATATCATCTGAAACGCG
>NZ_GL882815.1:71313-73111 GCF_000195655.1 Klebsiella sp. MS 92-3 | reverse complement strand
CATTCATCCGCCATCTTCCCTGCGCTAAAATTCCAGTCCTCCAGTTGGTAAAACTGGATAACCACCATCACGTCCTGCAGGCTGACCGCCATCTCATCGTCTAACCGCGCGCAGAGCCGACGATAGAGTCCCTGTTTCTGCGCCCGGCTGCGCGGTTTTCCAGCGAAAATATGAAACAATACGAAGTAATAGCTAACCGAGATATTTTAAACCGGGCAGGGGGCGAGGGAATATAAACAAAAGAGTAGAGTCAATATTACTATCAAGGCCATCGTTTTATAAGTATATTGAAAGGCCAGATGATCATGAGAAATATGTGCCGGAACAATGAATGATCTAATAAAGGAAGGATCTAATTATGTATTATAGGAATTTCATCATTACCTCAATCGAGGCGGAGCGTATTCTGGCCATAAAATTTGATGAAGCATTTGCTGGAGTAAAAAAGAATGTTATTGATACACTGAATCAAATGGGAAATGGTATAACCCGTGCTTCGTATTATACTTCCTGCTTAATGGATAATTATCAGGGTGTTTGTTCTAAGTTAAAGCAAGAGGACACAAGATTTATTGCAGGGCTGGCGCAGTTAGTTAAAAGTCGTGATATCATTTTCCAAATGATTAAAATATATATAGAAACCTACTTTCAAAATAAAAAAGAAGAAAAAGCTCAATATATTCTCAAGAAGCTTGTCGGCGCGGGAGTTTACATATCATCTTCAGGATTAACTAATCGTATTTTAATAATGGCAGTAGCAACCATGATTTGCCAGACTTCCAGGTTTAATACTGTTGTATATGGGCGTATCAACAGGGCAAGGTCATTAGTCCTTAAAGGGAGTGTAACTGCTACCGCAGTGGTATTAAACGTGTATGGATTGATTCAGGATGCCGCTAATAGCGCTGACAATTTGAAAATGCATAATTCATTTTATTACAATGCGTTATACGCTAACCATCTGGAGATGATGTACTTTCTCATCGAACCTGTCATCACAGGCGTTCCTTATTTAAATCCGATGATTATTTCTGATGATGAACTTGCTGAATTACTTATTAAATTAATGAGGTGAATGGATGGATTTCTTGAAAAGATGGTTAAAAGAAGAATTCATTCTTTTTTTATGGGGATGGGGTATTGTATTATTAATCATTATATTTAGCATGATTGCAGTCTCTCTTTTTCCTGACATTGCCATTAACTTAATAGGACTTTTTGTTTTATTAATCATTGGGTTTCACGTTGTCGTTTGGTTTAAAGTTAAAAACTGATATGAAAGAGGAGGGGTAATGTCAAATCCAGCATATTTATGGTTAACTGATGAGAATAATTCGCCTATTATAGGTTCTTGCCTGATGCCCACACGCACGGGTTCCATCGAATTGCGCGCAGTGAATCATCATGTTTGGTTACCTACCGATAATAATACAGGAAAGCTGACGGGAACCCGTCTTCATACACCGGTTAAAATTCAAAAAGAGTTTGACAGAACAACACCTTTGTTATTTAGGGCTCTTTGTGAAGGTCGAACATTAAGATCGGCAACGCTAAAAATGTACAGAATAAATGAGGCGGGACTGGAAGTTGAATATTTTAACATAGCGATGGCGAATATTAAGATTACGGCAATCACACCAAATTCACATCCGGCCGGAATGACAAGTACTCACCTTGAAGACATTGATTTCCGTTATGAGACGATCACCTGGATATACACAGAAGGGAACATCATGTATCGTGATTCATGGAACGATCGCTGTTGTGCATGGTAGCAAATGATATAGTGCTGAAACGC
>NZ_GL882815.1:69333-71153 GCF_000195655.1 Klebsiella sp. MS 92-3 | reverse complement strand
CATTCATCCGCCATCTTCCCTGCGCTAAAACTCCAGTCCTCCAGTTGGTTAAACTGGATAACCACCATCACGTCCTGCGGGCTGACCGCCATCTCGTCGTCTAACCGCGCGCAGAGCCGACGATAGAGTCCCTGTTTCTGCGCCCGGCTGCGCGGTTTTCCGGCGAAAATATGAAACAGCACGAAGCGGGCGCTGCGTCCTTCGCTGAGGTAGTGCGGGTCGTAAATGCGCTGCTCATCGGCGGCCCGTTCGATAAACTGAAATCTATCTGCTGACGGAACGTCGAACTCCGCCACCAGACACTCATGAAAGAGCGCCGACAATTGAGCAAACTCCGCGGGACGCCAGGCGGTGCCAAGCGAAATTCGGGTCAGGGGCATGACGCCTCCTGCGCATTCAGGCAGGTCAGGGCGCTGGCCGCCGCCGGCCAACCGGCATAGAACGCCAGATGGGTAAACAATTCGACAATTTCTTCCCGGCTCAGGCCATTCTGATAGCCGAACGCGATGTGCCACGGCAGCTGTTCAGTTTTGCCCTGCGCCGTCAGGGCGGAAAGGGTGATCAGGCTGCGTTCGCGGGGCGACAGCTCGCTCCGCGCCCAGATATCGCCAAACAGCACCGTTTCGGTAAGCTCGGCTAGCTTTGGCGCGATAGCAGCCAGCGTTCGGCGATCGACAGGAGGAGTACTCATAGTGATTCTCTTTGCAGGTTAAAGGAGTCATCACTGTCGCACGCTGACTAAGATATTGAATATCGCAACGTTCGGGATTATCAATCCTGAAAAGCAGGATGGTATAGCCGATCCTTTACACCTTTCATCACTCCGCTTTTCTGCCCACCTATCCCAACGGTCAGGCGGCGATCTTTCGCGCCACGATAAACAGCCGTGGGAAACGCAGGAGCACCTTCCCGTTACACTGTAACGGATAGTGTGCGGCCAGCAATGCGAGATAGCGTGTGAGAAACGCGCTTCCGGCCTGCTCGTCCAGGCCTGCCAGATAGGGGCGTAACCCGGTGCCCTGCAGCCAGTCGACAATCGCCTGATGAGAAGCAAGGGGATGAAAATAGGTGGTGCGCCAGATATCAACTTCGCAACCCTGGCGGCTGAGCAGATCGTACCAGGCGGCGGGCGGGAGTAACGGCTGGCGTCCACGGTCCGGCAACCCCATCTCGCTGGCAACCTGACGCATCAGGGTATGGGAAGGTTCCTGCCAGTTATCCGGCATCTGCACTGCCAGCGTTCCGTTGTCCGCCAGCTGGTTTACCAGATGGGGGAAAAGCGTCTCATGATCCGTCAGCCACTGCAGAGAGGCGTTGGCATAGATCACATCTGGCGGTTGCGCAGGCCGCCAGCGGGCAATATCGGCGTCGATGAACTCACAGTCGGGTAAGGCCTGCGCCGCCTGGACCAGCATGGCCGGGGAGTTATCGATACCGACGATCGTCGCCAACGGCCAGGCGGCGCGTAGCAGGCGGGTGCTGTTTCCCGGCCCGCAGCCGAGGTCGACGGCGTGCTCGACCTGCAGATGGGCAATACGCGAGAGCAGGTCGGCCGCGGGGCGGGTACGTTCAGCGTCAAATTGCAGATACAACGAAGGATTCCAGTCGGCCATCGGGTGCAGTTCCTGTGTGAGGAGGGAGACAGGGAAAAGCATAGAACGCGTCAGGCGGCATGTCAGCGGTTAATGAACCTCAGCGGTCACCTTTGTGCGTGACAGTGTCACAAAATAGAACGTGGCTGGATTGCGCCTGCGCTGTTGGCCGAACCTGGGATTGAGACATGGCAGGGAACGTCTCTGCGCCCGTGGCGGGCGCAGGAG
>NZ_GL882815.1:63495-69284 GCF_000195655.1 Klebsiella sp. MS 92-3 | reverse complement strand
ATCTGGCAGAGGTGCTGAATGACTGGCTGGGGGGGGCGCCCCCGGGGGGGGGGGGGGGGGGAGGGGGGAGCCTATTCGGCGTTTTTGAGCGCCTCGGCGCGGCTGGCGGTGGCGTAGACAAAATCCAGCATCGGCTCGAGATCGGTGTCATAGCCAGCCTGAATAATTTTTCCTCGCAGCCATTCGATTTCACTGGTGATATCGGGAGGAAAAATGTTGTTATCCTGCGCCCGGCGCAGCCATTTCAGCAGAAAGTTATTCTTTCCCCTGATACCACCCGCTTTTTTCGATTTTCCGTGCATCTTCAGCGCGACCAGGACGCAGTAATAGAAATGAACGCGCTGATTAAAACTTTGGTGCATGTCTGTGTTTCCCGCCAGAATCAGGAATTCACCGTGTGGGTCAGTGATTCGGATTGGACTACGGTACCGGGCTGGATCGTTGCGCGAACTCTGTTGTCTACCAGTACCGTCCATGCATCTGTTGCCAGACGCTGACGGGATGTTGGCACGGAAGCCGAATCGTCGTCAATTGCCGATTCATTTTTTGCCGGCGTCATCGGACCGCGGCGGCCCGCGAGCCGGGCCACACTACTCTCTGGCGACAAGCCGCTGTTGCCGATGTACGCGGAAAATCAGCAGGAATGCGAGCGCCACCACGATCGCCGCCAGCAGATACAGCGTGGCGAGATCGTAGAACCCGGCGACCCAGCCGGCCAGCGGCCCGGTCAGGCCCAGCGCCAGATCAAGAAACGCCGAGTAGGTGCCGAGGGCGGTTCCCTGATTTTGCTCTTCAACCTGTTTTACCGCCTCAACCCCTAAGGCCGGAAAGACCAGCGAGAAACCCGAACCGGTGAGAAAGGCGCCGACGCCGGCCATCCATGCTGATGGCGCCAGCCAGATAAGCAGCAGGCCGAGACTTTCGATGATGAAGCAGGCCAGGGAGACCGGGACTCCGCCAAAGCGGGTAATGGTATTTCCCAGCACCAGGCGAACGCAGATAAAGCCGACGCTGAACAGCGAAAGGGTAAACGCGGCGCCCTGCCAGCTGTGCGCGGCGAAGTAGAGGGTGATAAAGGTGGCGATAACGCCGAAACCGACGGTGCCAAAGGCCAGCCCCAGGCCGTAAGGCCAGATTTTTCGCACCACCGCGTGAAAGGGCGCTCTGGCGCCGGCGGTCACCTTGACGTCCTGGCGGGTACGAGCGAACAGCAGACCGATGGCCGCGACCAGCACTACCACCGTAGCAAAGCCGCTGATGCCAAAATAGTGATTGAGGGTAACTCCCAGCGGCGCCCCGACCGCCATCGCCACATAGGTCGCCACGCCGTTCCAGGAGATAACCCGTGACGTGTGGATCGCGCCGACGGTTTTGATCCCCCACAGGGTGGCGCCGGTGGCGGTAAAGCTCTCGCCGACGCCGAGAAACACCCGGCCCGCCAGCAGCGCGGCAATGGCCAGCATCGGCGTTGCCTGCAGGACTACCGCCAATAGCGTGAAGGCGCCACTGAGCAGGCAGCAGACGATCCCAAGGCTGACCACTTTTTTCGGCCCCCAGATATCGGTATAGCGCCCGGCGTGCGGCCGGCTTACCAGCGTCGATATGTACTGCAGACTGATCACAATTCCGGCCACAAAGGTGCTGTAGCCCAGCTGATAGTGAATATAGCCCGGCAGTACGGCCAGCGGCAGACCAATGGAGAGATAGCAGATACAGGTAAAAACAACGATCGAAATAATGCGCAAATTGAGTTGTGTAGTGCTGACGGAAGTGCTCATAGGGATAAGAGGTTAATACAACGGGATGTGTAGCATAGCGCGCCGTGAGGACGCTGGCGAGGCGCGACAGCGTTTTATCGGTAACCGACGGGAACGATATTTGTACGAATGTAAATAACTGCTTTTACAGCGCTTAACGCCCGCCTCGCTCAGCGTCAGCTCGCCGCCATACCCGACGAATCACACACCATGCCCCAGGCGCGGTTTTGCAATACCGTGCGGTAGCCGTCCCGGTCGACGAAAGTGACGCCATTGACCTCCCAGTAAGGGTTAAACGCCGTAACGCGCAGAAATCCGGCGGCATCCATGGCTGCGCACTGTGCCTCCCATGCCGCCTGCTGCGGATAGTACAGCACCAGCAGATCTTCATCGCCTGGCGAGGGGGTGACGGGATGGTGGCGGCAGTGGGTGAATTCCAGATGCCAGCCCGCTTCGGGCGCGCCGAGCATTATCCCGCTGAATCCTTCATGATCGGTAAAGCTGCCGAGCAGCTCGAGTCCCAGCCCGGCGCAATACATGCTGGCGGTGGTGTCCAGTTCACTGACCGGCCTGGCAATGCGCATATGACAGAACGACATAATGACTCCCGTGAGCATAAGTTGAGTTGATACTGTACCGGTAAATCGGCCCGGCGTGTGTTAAGCCGTGCCCAGGCGCACCTTCTCTCTGTAAATACCATAGCGGATTAACATCCGACTTGCGCCAACAATACCTCCTCATCATAATAAAAAAAGAATTATACAATATTATTGTTCTTAAATTGAGAATCATTGTGGGGTGGTGGATGAATAACCAATCGCGCCAGGCCTTATGGCTGGCACTGGCTGGATCGATAGTACTGATGATCGGCATGGGCTACGGGCGCTTTGCCTTCACCGGCGTGCTGCCGCTTATGCTTAATGAAGGTCTGTTAACCCTGCACGAGGGCAATCTCGCCGCGTCGGCCAATTACGCTGGCTATCTGGTCGGCGCGTTGCTGCTGGCGCGGGTGCAGCCTGGGGCCGCCACCCGACTGAGCATTATCTCCGCCGGGTTGACCATCGCCAGCCTGGCGCTGCTGGCATGGGTGAGCTCGCCGTGGACCATTATTACGCTGCGCGCCGTCGCTGGCGCGCTGAGCGCGATAACGCTGATTGCAGGTTCGCTGTGGCTGCTGGAACATATGGGGCATCATCACGGGGCGCCGTTGCTGTATGCCGGGGTGGGGCTGGGGATATTTATCTCCGCGGAGGGGATCGCCCTTGGACATGCCCTGAGCCTCACCAGCCAGCAGATCTGGCTGCTCTGCGCATTATGCGCCGGTCTGCTGCTGGCGCTGGCGATCCGTTGGCTACTGACTCCGCCGGCTGCACTGGTGAGGGTTTCCCATGTTGAGACCTCCCTGCCTGCGTCCGGGAGCGATACCCGTCGCGCGGCGTGGCGACTCTTGATGGTTTACGGTCTGGCGGGCTTCGGCTATATCATCACCGCCACTTATCTGCCGTTGTTTCTGTCCGGTTCGCTGCAGAGCGTTGACCCGGTCCATCTGTGGGCGCTGTTTGGTCTGGCGGCCGCGCCGTCCTGCCTCATCTGGCATAAGCTGGTGCTAAAGTGGGGATACCGGCAAGCGCTGACCCGCAACCTGCTCGTCCAGGCGCTTGGCGTGATCCTTCCAGCCTGCAGCGCTTCATTGCTGTTTTGCGTGCTAAGCGCGCTTTTGGTGGGCTTTACCTTTATGGGCACCGTAACCATTGCGCTACCGAAGGCGAAAAGTCTCAGCCATCAGGTGAGCTTCAATATGATTGCCGCGATGACTGCACTGTACGGTGTGGGACAGATTGCCGGGCCGCTTATCGCCGGCGCGCTGTATCAGATCGCGGCTTCATTTAACCCGGCGCTCTATGCCGCGGCGCTGGCGCTGCTGATTGCCGCAGGGCTGGTCTTTACCGAACGCCAGGCTTAGCCAATCGCCACGCTTTGCAGCAGCTTGCGCCACTCGCTCAGGGCGGGGGCGCTCAAGCCGCTGCGCCAGATAAGCTGGGTGGTCGCCTCGCACAGCGGTTCGCTAAGGCAGTTTTCGGGAAGCGTCATCAGCGACAGCACGCTCTGCGGCAGCAGGCAGGCGTAGCGCCCGGACGCCACGCAGGCAAGCATGCTGTGATAGGAATTGACCTCATGCACCTCGACGGCCGCCTGCTGTTCTGCCAGCCAGCGTTCTCCCAGCGCGCGGTAGCTGCAGCCGCTGGCAAATGCCGCGAACCGCAGCGGACCCGGGGTCTGCGGACGGACCAGCATCAGGGTTTCATAAAACACCGGGGTGAATGCCAGCTCGGCGGGACAGGCCGGTTGCCCATCGGCCCCTGGCGGCAGGCAGACCAGCGCGGCATCAAGGGCGGCGGTTAACACCCCCTCGGTTAACTGGCGGGTCGGTTGGGTGATGAGGGTGATATCCACCTGTGGGCACTGCTGTTGGAAGCGGGTAAGCAGCGGCGGCAGCCGGCTGGCGGCGGTCGCCTCCATCGCGCCCAGACGCAGACTGCCGCCTGGGGTTGTCGGATGCAGAGCCTGCTTTGCCTCTTCCGCCAGGCTCAGGATCCGCCGGGCGTAGCTGAGAAACTGCACGCCTGCCGGGGACAACACCATTTTTTTGTTGCCGCGAACGAAGAGCTCAACGGCAAGCTCCTCTTCCAGCTGCTGAATGCGGGTCGTGATATTGGACTGTGCGCGGCCCAGCCGTTTTGCTGCCTGGGTGACGCTCTGCGTTTCTGCCACCTGAATGAAGATCTCGAGTGTGCTGTGGTTCATATTTTTCTTCTCATTACGATAATAATGTTGATCTTACCATCTTTAAAGGAGATGGTAAGCCTCCGGCATCGTTAATGCATGAGGAAACCATGAGCAACCCGCTGCTTTCGCTTCTTGATATTGATTATCCCCTGATTCAGGCCCCGATGGCGGGCGTCTCCACCCCCGCGCTGGCTGCCGCGGTAAGTAATGCCGGCGCGCTGGGCTCGCTGGGGCTGGGCGCTTCAACCGTTGCCCAGGCGGAAGCGATGATAGTCGCCACCCGCCAGCTGACGGACCGTCCGTTCAATGTCAATCTGTTCTGCCATGCGCCGCCCCGGCGCGACGCCCGGCGGGAAGCCGACTGGGCAACAACATTACGTCCCCATTTTGCCCGCTATGGCAGTACGCCACCGGATTCGTTAAGCGAGATCTACCAGACATTTATCGGTCATGCGCCGATGCTGGAGCTGCTTCTCGACCTGTCGCCGGCGGTGGTGAGCTTTCATTTTGGTCTTCCTGAAGGTGAGACGATCCAGCGTCTGCGGCGGCAGGGGATCGTTACCCTGGCGACAGCGGCTTCGCTCCAGGAGGCGCTGCTGATTGAACAGCAGGGGATCGACGTGGTGGTCGCTCAGGGCTATGAGGCGGGCGGGCACCGGGGGATCTTTGCTCCGCAGGCGCCTGACGCGCAGCTGAGCACCTTCACCCTGGTGCAACTTCTGCGGCGTCGACTAACCATCCCGGTGGTGGCCGCCGGAGGCATCATGGACGGAGCGGGGATCGCCAGCGTGATGCAGTTGGGGGCGCAGGGCGTACAGCTCGGTACGGCTTTTTTCCTGTGCCCGGAATCGCCCGCCGACGCCGGCTACCGCGCGGCGATCCACAACAGTCTTGACGGGCGTACGGTGCTGACCTCCGCGATATCCGGGCGTCCGGCACGCTGTCTGGCGAATGCCTTCTGTGCGCTGGGGGAAGGCTATCCGGCGAGCGCCGTGCCGGATTATCCGCTGGCGTATGATATCGGCAAAGCGCTGGCCGCCGCCGCGAAAGCCCAGGGCGTCCATGAGTATGGCGCCCACTGGGCCGGGCAGGGGGTGGGGTTGATCCGCGAGTGTGACGCCGCCACTCTGATCCGCCAGCTGGCGGAAGAGAGCGGCTGGAACTAATGACTGACGGCTAGGGGGGGGGGGGGGGGGGGGCGGGCCCGCCCCCGCCCCCGCCAGTGAACCGCTGTTCCGCAACGCT
>NZ_GL882815.1:59248-63485 GCF_000195655.1 Klebsiella sp. MS 92-3 | reverse complement strand
GCGGAAGAGAGCGGCTGGAACTAATGACTGCCGGCTAGCGGCGGTGGGCCAGGCTACGCACCAGCCGATCGCCGGCCATTTGCACCCCCTGGACCATCGCCACCAGGATCAGCACTGTGCCAAACATGACTTCATTATTAAACCGCTGATAGCCGTAGCGGATGGCGAGGTCGCCGAGTCCACCGCCGCCGATCACACCGGCCATGGAGGAGAAACCAATCAGCATCACGATGGTCAGCGTGATCCCGGCCAGCAGCGTTGGCAGGGCTTCCGGCAGCAGGGATTTAAAAATGACGTGCCAGACGTTGCCGCCCATCGACAGAATGGCTTCAATTCTCCCGTAGTCCACCTCGTCGAGCGCGTTTTCCGTCAGACGGGCAAAGAACGGAAAGGCGCCGATGGTTACCGGCACGATGGCGGCGGTGCTGCCCAGCGTGGTGCCGACGATCAGCCGGGTAAAGGGGATCAGGGCGATCAGCAGTACGATAAACGGCAGCGACCTGCCGATGTTGATCACCGCGCCTAACAGCGCGTTCAGTTTCGGCATCGGCGCCAGCCCGTTGGCGCGGGAAATAAACAACAGCACGCCGGTGGGCAGCCCGATCAGCACGGTAAACAGGGCCGCCAGGCCCACCATATAGAGCGTATCCAGCGTGCCGTCGAGTAATAACAGCCACAAATCTTCCCAGCTCATGCTACTCCGCATAATGGCCTCCCCTGAACGCCGTGGCGGGTAAGAAATTCCTGTTCAGCCTGCGGGTCGTGCAGCAGCGACTGGCGCAGCCGCGACCATGGGGTCACCAGCAGGTCGGCGAGTTTACCGCTTTCGACAATCTCGCCCTGTTCCAGCAGCGCCGCGTGGTCACAGATGGTTTTCACCACCTCCAGCTGGTGCGTAATCAACACGATGGTCAGATTGAGGCGCTGGTTAATATCCGCCAGCAGGGCCAGCACCGAGGCGGTGGTCTCGGGATCCAGCGCACTGGTCGCCTCATCGCACAGCAGCACTTCCGGCCGGGCGGCCAGCGCCCGGGCTATGCCGACGCGCTGCTTTTGCCCGCCGGAAAGCTGTGACGGGAAAGCGGCGGCCTTTTCGCTGAGATCCACCAGCGCCAGCAGTTCGCGCACCCGGGCCTCGCGAGCGGCCCTCGGCACTCCGGCAATCTCCAGCGGCACCGCGACGTTGTCAGCGACGGTGCGGGCATGCAGCAGATTGAAGTGCTGGAAAATCATCCCGGTGCGCAGGCGATAATCCCGCAGCGCCGCCTTGTTCAACTGGGTAATATCCTGTCCGTTCACCAGAATGCGGCCCGAGGTGGGCCGCTCCAGTAAATTGAGACAGCGGATGAGCGTACTTTTGCCGGCGCCACTGCGCCCGAGAATGCCGTATATTGCCCCTTTCGGTATCTGCAACGCGATATCGTTCAGCGCCGGTCGGCCGGTTCCGGCGTAGGTTTTGCTCAGCCCTTCGATGGTTATCATGACTGAGGGGCCACCGGGATCACCGAGCCGTTGTAGGTTTTACGGATAAACTCCGCCACCTGCGGCGAGGTCAGATCTTTCGCCAGCGCCTTAATGCGCGGGTCATTCGCCAGGGCTGGGGTGGTCACCAGAATATTGGCGTACGGGTTATGCTCGGCGCTTTCCAGCCCCAGGGCATCCTTCGCTGGCACCAGGCCGGCTTCCAGCGCGTAGTTACCGTTAATCACCGCCAGGTCGACATCGTCGAGGGAGCGCGGGATCTGCGGCGATTCAATCTCCAGAATCTTCAGGTGTTTCGGGTTCTCGACAATATCCTTCGGCGTCGCCAGGGTGGTGGCCGGGTCGGTAAATTTAGGGTCCAGCTTAATAAGCTTCTGCGCCTGCAGCAGGAACAGCGCCCGGCTCAGGTTGGTGGTGTTATTCGGCACCGCCACGGTGGCGTTTTCCGGCAGTGATGAGAAATCTTTATGCTTATGCGAGTAAATTCCCAGCGGCTCAATATGCACGGTGGCCGCGACGGCAAAGGTTTTACCCAGCGCTTTTTCCTGATCCTTCAGATAGGGAACATGCTGGAAGTAGTTGGCATCCACATCGCCACTGGCCAGCAGTTCATTGGCGTTGACCCCGCTGGTCAGCTCCACCACCTTCAGATCGAGGCTGGGATCGATTTTTTTGATGTAGTTGAGGATCTCCGCGTGGGGAACCGGGTCCGCGGCGACGCGCAGCGCGGCAGCCTGGGCAGACGTCCATGCCAGAGAAAGAGACAGTGCGACCCCTGCCAGTTTAAAAGCGGCATATTTCATGGTGTGTTCCTTTTTAGTTATGGTTAAACGATCAATTGCTCGGCGCGTTCGCGAAACACGTCCTGATAGTAGCGTTCCGCCACGTCCGGATGGGAACGCAGACGGCCCTTGAGATAATTCCAGCCGACATCGCGCAGCAGCGGATTGTGCGGATCGCTGTCCGGCCCTCGCGCTTCACGCGCCAGCTCGGGCGGCAGGGTGTAAACCGGCACCACCGCGTCAAGCTGGGCGCCGAGGAAGAAGGCGATGGAGAGGCGCTGCTGCTGCGCCGGCGGCGACACCACGCGATGGACGGTAGCGCGCAAATACCCGTTGGTCGCCAGCTCCAGCAGTTCGCCAATATTGACCACAAAGCTGCCGGCCAGCGGCACGGCGTCGATCCATTCTCCAGGCGCGACCTCAACCTGCAGTCCTTTCTGCTCGTCCTGCAGCAGGAAGCTGAGAAACCCCGAATCTTTATGGGCGCCGACGCCCTGGCTGCTTTGGGTCTCCTGCTGGCCGGGGTAGCGGATCAGTTTGATATGCTCGTTGGGTTTCTCGCCGTAGAGCTGATCGAAAGCATTCTCCGGGAGCTGCAGTGCTTCGGCAAAGGCGCGCAGCAGGCGGATGCCCACCTGGGTCATTTGCTGTTGCCAGTGAAGTAATACCGGTTTAAGCGACGGCAGGGCGGCAGGCCACAGATTCGGACCCTGCAGGCGCTGCCAGCGCGGGGCGTCGTCGCTGAGGGTCAGCGCCGGACGTTCGGCGCCGATATCAAACTGTTCTCGCCAGTCAGGCTGGCCGCGCGTCAGCTCAGAGGCCGCGCGGTTATAGCCGCGAAAATGGGGGGAGTGGATCATCGCCACCTGCTGTTTTTGCGCCTCATCGAGAGCAAAAAAGCGCTGGGACTGGCGCTGAACTTCATATTGAAGCGCGTCGTCGACACCGTGGTTGATCAAATAGAAGAAGCCGATGTCGCGGGCGGCATGACGCAGGTCGGCCAGGAAGGCCGCTTTATCCGCGGGGTCCGCGTAGCGGGCCAGGTCGAGAATCGGCAGGGTGGTCGCGTTCATTGTGTTCTCCGAAAACGGGGTAATAAGTTATGGGTTGATTCAGGTTCAGGGTTCGGGCACAACAGCAGCGCATGGTGATTTCCTCTGTCCGGGGCTGAACACAGCTTGCCTCAAGGCCAAATAAGCAACCAATAACGTTATTTTCTAATTTATGACCGCGCGGGGTTCAGTGCTTTTGCGTTAAATAGATATAGGCGCGAAGCGCGTAATGAAGCCGGTTGCGCCCGTCGGTGAGAGCCAGTAAGGTAGGCGCACTTTTTAATGCGGAACGGACGTATCGTAATGCACAGCTCGAAAGATCCCCTGCACGGCGTGACGCTGGAAGCGCTGCTCAATGCCCTGGTGGCGCGCTATGGTTGGGCGGAAATGGCCCGCCAGGTCAACATTAACTGCTTTAAAAGCGATCCCAGCATTAAGTCCAGCCTCAAATTTCTCCGCCGGACGCCGTGGGCGCGCAAAGAGGTGGAGGCTATGTATCTCGCCTCCCTTGATGATGACGCGCCGGTGGAGAAAGCGGATCCCTGGGCAAACTGGCAGAAAAAATAACCCTTACCACAGGACACCATCATGCAGAGCTGGAGCAGTAAAGATTTCACCGCCGACCGCGCGTGGGGCGCGCTGGATATTGCCAATTTTCCCGGCACCACCGTGCGTCTGCACTGGACCGACCAACCCTATATCTGGCACATCAATGATGGTCAGGAGGTGTTTGCCGTGATGGATGGTCAGGTGGCGATGCATGTGAAAGTCGACGGCGAGGAGCAGGTTATCATGCTAAACGCCGGCGATATCTTCTACGCCGGGGTGGGATGCGAGCATGTCGCCCACCCGCAGGGGGCGGCGCGTATTCTGGTGATTGAGAAAGAAGGGTCGGTCTGACCCCGCGGCGGGCGGGTCTTT
>NZ_GL882815.1:55644-59148 GCF_000195655.1 Klebsiella sp. MS 92-3 | reverse complement strand
GGTTCTTTGCCCGCCGTTTCATCGCCTGTCAGATGCGACATACCGCGTTGATATAAATCACTTATCCAGCTTTCGATATATTTAATTCTTGTTTGCCATTCCCTTCACCCCAGCACTATCTTTTGCCGCAGGCGCCTGACCAGGCACAATCGCGGGAGAGATCATGGCAACCTTGCAGTGGGACCACGCAGTACAGTTTGTGAATCAGCCGGAAGCGGCGATTGAAATCTTTGCCGGGCAGCAGCTGCGGGCGGTGGCCGGAGGGCGGCATCCGGGGTGGGGAACCCGCAATGCGCTGAGCTATTTTGGCCTGACCTATATCGAATTCCTCGCCATTGCCGACCCGGACGAACTGCGCGCCGCGACGGACAAATTCCTCCTTTCGCGCGACGCCGCACGGCTGCTGCCGGAGAATGAGGCGCTGTTTCGGATGGCGCTGCGCAGCGACGACATCGACGCCACCTATGACCAGTTGCGTCGTACAGGGGTGACAGTGTCACCGATTGTCGATGGCCAGCGCAACGATCCGCAGGGCAATATCATCCGCTGGCGGATCTTCACCATCGATGGCGACACTGACGGGCTGGTCTATCCCTTTGTGCTGCAGTGGGAAGAAGACGACGCCACCCGGCTGACGCGGCTGCGCGCCCAGAGGCTGGACGCGCCGCATCCGCTGGGCGACATTACGCTTGAGCAGGCGGTGTTCGAGGTGGTCAATCCGCAGGCGGTGCGCGATCGCTGGCAGGCGCTGCTGGGCTTTCCGCCACTGGGGGAGCAGGGACTGGACGTGGGAGGCCAGCAATTTATCTTCCGTGAAGGGGCTGCCAACCAGCTGACCGAACTGGTGTTCCGCGTCGCCAACCCGGCGCTTAAGGGGCAGCGCTTTCGTGTCGGCAACGGCGTGTATCGCTTTACATAAAGGCTGACTCTAGCGTGCCGTGGCGCGCAGGGCTCCCGGCGGCTGGCCGGTGATGCGTTTGAAGGCCCGGCTGAAGGCCGCCAGCGATTGATACCCGAGGCTGAAGGCGACTTTTTCCAGCGCCTGGCCTTCATGGGTGATGTACTGCACCGCCAGCCGCATACGCAGCTCGGTGAGATAGCGGGCGGGGGTGGTGCCGGTGGCGGCGAGAAAACGTTCCGCGAACAGCGAGCGTGAAAGACCCGCCTCCCGCGCCAGATCTTCCACTTTCCAGTTGACCCCCGGGCGCTGATGCATGGCGTAGATCGCTTTCGCCAGCCGGGGATCGCGCAGGACCTGTACCCAGCCGGTGGCGTTGCCGCACCCGCACGCTACCCAGCCGCGGACAATCAGCGCGGCCACCACGTCCGCCAGCCGGGCGAGGATCCCGGCATAGCCTGCCTGGCGGGTGAGCGATTCCCGCTCCATCGCCGCCAGCAGCGGCTGGATCTCCGGCCAGGTATTAAGCAGGCTGCTGACCCGCATCACCTCCGGCATGGCCTTGACCAGCGGCTGCATGCCGCCGAGCTCAAAGTCCATACAACCGCTGAAAATGACGGCGCGCTCCGGGCAGTCAGGCTGGTCGCCAGCGTTGATACAACTTACCGTGCTGCACACCGTTTCGCTGGGCAGCTGCGCCACATTGACCACCGTGGCCTGCGGATCTGAGAGCAGGGCGTGCCCGTCGCCGTTAGGAATAAACAGCGCATCGCCGCTCTCGAGGGTGAACTGTTCTCCGCTGGCCATGCGCAGCAGCACCGGCCCGCGGCTGATGAAATGGAACTGGGCTTTACCCGCCACGGCGCTAAAGCCGACGCCGAACGGGCGTGCGGTTTCGATGCGCCGGTAGTTAACGCCGGAGAGGCGCATACCGCGCAACAGTTCGCTGGTCAGGTCGATGGCAGGCTGGCTCATGGTAATTCCGGACGAATAATCAATAACTGAAGAGTATGCATCATATATCGTCCGAAAGTAAGTCCCTAAGATGACCAGGATGTTAATAAACCTGGAGAGTTGTATATGAGTTCCTGCATAGCTGCTGACGCGAGCCTGTCTCCCGCCAAACCTGCCTGGCGCGCCGTCTATGCCCTGGCCCTCGGGGTGTTCGGCCTGATCGTGGCCGAGTTTCTGCCCGCCAGCCTGTTAACGCCGATGGCCAGCAGCCTCGGCGTCAGTGAAGGGATGGCCGGACAGGCGGTCACCGCAACGGCGCTGGTGGCGTTAGTTACCGGCCTGCTGATCGCCACCGCCACCCGCAATATCGATCGCCGCTGGGTGCTGATGTTCTTTTCCGTACTGCAGATAGTCTCCAGCCTGATGGTCGCTTTTGCCGATTCGCTGGCGTTTCTCCTGCTGGGCCGTCTGCTGTTGGGGATCGCCATCGGCGGCTTCTGGGCGATGTCCACCGCCACGGCGATGCGTCTGGTGCCGGCGGCCCATGTGCCAAAGGCGCTGGCGATCATCTTTTCCGCGGTGTCTGTCGCCACGGTGGTGGCCGCGCCGCTCGGCAGCTACCTCGGGGAGCTGATCGGCTGGCGCAACGTGTTTATTCTCTGTGCGATACCCAGCCTGCTGGCGCTGCTCTGGCAGCTGTGGGTGCTGCCTTCCATGCGCCCGGAGAGCGTCGGGACCTTCTCCACGCTGTTCAGGGTGCTGCGCCGTCCCGGTATGCTGGGCGGCATGCTGGCGACGATCCTGATTTTCAGCGGCCATTTCGCCTTCTTTACCTACCTGCGGCCGTTCCTTGAGATCGTCGCGCAGGCCAGTATCGAAGGGGTTTCGCTGATATTGCTCGGCTTCGGTGTCGCTAACTTTATCGGCACTTCGGTGGCGAGCTATCTGCTGAGCCGTAGCCTGCGCCTGACCCTGGCGCTGGTGCCGTTGATGATGAGCGTTCTGGCGCTGCTGATGGTGACGTTTGGCCATCTGACCGTGCTGGCCGGGCTGCTGGTCGCCCTGTGGGGATTTGCCTTCGGCCTGGTGCCGGTGGCCTGGTCCACCTGGCTTGCCACCACCGTGCCGGATGAAGCAGAAAGCGCGGGCGGTCTGCTGGTCGCCTCTATTCAGCTGGCCATCAGCGCCGGGGCCGCCGGCGGCGGGGCGGTGTTTGATTTGCACGGCGCCAGCGGCGTCTTCACCGGCAGCGGTCTGCTGCTGTTGAGCTCGATGGTGATTGTCTTCGCCGCCGTACGGGTGAAACCGGTCGCCCGCGCCGACCAGCCGGTGACGGGCCGCTTATCCCGCGAGATCGATAACTAAATTGGCCGACAGGCTGCGGGAGCAGCACAGCGCAATATGCTGCTCTGCGGCCTGTTTTTCCGCCTCCGACTGCACGGTATCCCGGTGGTCGACGGTTCCCTCGCGTACCGGCGTCAGGCAGGCGCCGCAGATCCCCATCTCGCAGGAGAGCGGCACCGCGACGCCATGCTCCTGCAGCACCTGGGCGATGGTTTTGTCCCCCGGCACCGGCCAGCGCTCCCCGGTGGAGGCGAGGGTGATGGTGAAGGTTCCGTCCGCCCCCCCCCCCCCCCCCCGCGGGGGGGGGG
>NZ_GL882815.1:55035-55533 GCF_000195655.1 Klebsiella sp. MS 92-3 | reverse complement strand
CCCCCCCCCCCCCCCCCCCGCCCCCCCCGGGGGGGCGGGCGGCTGGAACGCTTCGCTGTGCAATTGCGCCTCCTCCCATCCGACCGCCCGCGCGGTATCGCGAACCCGGGCCATAAATCCGGGCGGACCGCAGAAGTAGACCCGGGTGTCGGCGTCCGGAGCCCCCAGATCCTGCGCCAGCCGCTGGCGCGGACTCTGCCCCTCGTCTGAGCAGTGGATCTGGCAGATTCCACCCGTTAGCTGGCGGGCGATCTCGGTGGCGAAGGCGGCCTCCTGCGCACGGCTAACGTAATAGTGCAGCGTAAAGCTGGCGCCGGACGCCGCCCGGGCGTGGGCCATCGCCAGCAGCGGCGTAATGCCGATCCCGGCGGCGAGAAGCACCACATGGCCGCCCTCGTGCAGCGGAAAGTGGTTGCGCGGGGCAGAGATTATCAATGGCTGTCCCGGGCGCAGGGTGTCATGAATATAACGGGAGCCACCGCGAGACTGCGACTCGCG
>NZ_GL882815.1:21906-54915 GCF_000195655.1 Klebsiella sp. MS 92-3 | reverse complement strand
CCCCCGCGAGACTGCGACTCGCGGGCGATGCAGAGCAGATAGCGATCCCGTTCGGCCGGGCTGCCGGTCAGGGAGTACTGACGGATCAGCCCGCAGGGAAGATGGAGATCGATATGGGCGCCGGGCGTCCACGCCGGCAGCGGTTGCCCCTCGGCGCTCACCAGACGAACGGCCAGATTTTTCGCGCCCTGGCGCCACAGGCCATCGACCACCACCGGGAGTATGTCGCGCATATGACCTCCACTCATACCAGAAAGAAATCGCCAAAGCCCATCTTCTTCAGCCCGCGCCGGTAGGCGATAGAGCTGCGGTCCGCCGGAATATGCGCCTCCAGGGTCAGATCCAGCGGCAACCGTTCCGGACGCTGGGTCTCGACCATCAGGCGGTCCTCTTCAAATACCCGCAGGTTGAACGCATGTACGTCTTCCACCGGCACGTGCAGATCGAAGTTGCGGGCAATAGGGGCAAACATCCGCGTCACCCGGGACGACACCGGCGAGGCGGCGTTCATGATCACCAGCCTGGCGTCGGCGGGAAAATGGATGGTCAGCGTAGCGGTGAACGGCAGATGCATTTCAAAGTGACGCAGCCACTGGAACCCTTCCGGCGCGCGGAAATCAGAGCTGGCCGGGTAATTGCCCACCGAGCTCCAGTAGTCGGCAACAAAGCCGAACGGCGTCTCCTGCGGGGTATAGTCCGGCACCTGCTGGTTGTCCGGATCGGCGAAGGTATCGGTGTGGATCCACGCGAAGTGGGCGACATCGAGAAAGCCTTCGACCTGGCGGCCGGCAAATCCCTTTACCTCGAAGGCCGGGCAGTTGATTTGCTGAAAGCCGGCGTCGTCCCAGTGCGGCATGGTCGGTAACGGCGGCGGATTGTCCGGATCGCAGGCCAGGCAGGTCCAGATCAGCCCGTAGCGCTCCTCCACGGCGAAGCTGGTGAGATGCAGTTTGGCCGGAATGGGTTGCCCCGGACTGGAGGGGATGCGGTTGCAGCGGCCATCCTCGCCAAAGCGCAGGCCATGATAGGGGCAGACGATGCCTTCCTCTTCATGAAACCCCAGGGTCAGCGGCACCCCGCGGTGCGGGCAGACGTCGCGGGCGACCACCACCTGGCCTTTAATACGGTAGATAACCAGCTGTTCGTCCAGCAGGGTGGCTTTCACCGGGGCGCCGGTAATATCGCAGGCGCGGGCCACCGGGTGCCAGCAGCGGGCCAGCCGCAGCCAGTCCTCTGGTTCAAAGGTGCAATGGGCGGGGGGCGTGGGGGTGATTGTCTTCATGATTTCTCTTCCTGCTCACATCGGTGATTGTTTTATTGTTGTGAGATTATTGTTGTCATATTAGGGTGTTCACATCCATCACCATTAATTCACTCTGCTGTTGCAAAAAAGAGTACAGGGGTGCCATGAGTCCATTTTCCCGTTTCGCGCACTATTTCATCGCCGTGGCCCGCTGCGGCAGCTTGCGCCGGGCCGCCGAGCAGCTGCATATCTCCGCCTCGGCAATTAACCGCCAGATCCTGCAGGCCGAGGAGGCCTTCGGTACCCCGCTGTTCGAGCGCCTGCCGGAGGGACTGCGGATGACCACCGCCGGTGAGTTGCTGTATGACAACCTGCTGCGCTGGCAAAAGGAGTTTCGCCAGACGCGGCAGAAATTCGATGAGCTGCAGGGGATGAAGCGCGGAAGCGTTAGCGTTGGCATGGTGCAGGCGCTGGCGGAAGGGGGGTTCGCCGCCGCGCTGGCGGAGATCATCGCCAGCTGGCCGTGGCTGGAGCTGGATCTGCAGGTGGCTGACAGCCACACCGTCAGCCAGAAAGTGCGTCAGGCGGACCTGGACGTCGGCCTGATCCTCGATCCGCAGGGGCAGGCTGGACTCAGCGTGCTGGCCTTTGCCGAACTGGAGGTGGGGATTGTGATGCGTCCGGACCATCCCCTGGCGGGGGCGAAGGCGCTGTCTTTGGGCGAGCTCAGCCTGGAGCGGCATATCGTGCCCGGCGCGCCGCTGATCGTCCATGAGCGGGTGGCGCTCCTCTATCGCCACCATGACTTTGCGCCGGAGAATACCATCAGCTGCAATGATATCCGGCTTATCAAGTCGTTGGTGCTACGCGGTAGCGGCGTGACGCTCCTTAGCCTGCTCGACGTGCTGGACGAGGTCCAGCGTGGACAGCTGGCCTTTGTCCCGCTGCGCAGTACGCTGTTGCGACCGCTGACCCTGGCGCTGTGTACTGCGCCCTCGCGTCAGCTTTCGCGGCCCGCGCAAATGGCCATTCAGACGCTGAGTGCGGTGATCGAATCCATGGCGACGGTCAGCCCAGCGGCCCGCTGAGGATGGTGTCGCACATGCCGTTGATAATGCGCTCCCCGGTCTCCTCACGCAGCTCCTGGTACCAGGCTTCGGTGAGCTGCATATCCTTCCCGTGGGTAATATCGCACCGTTTACGCGCCTTCAGCACCAGGTCACGAACCCGGTCGCAGCGCTGGGCTTCATACTCGCGCAGGGCGGCCGCAATATCTCGGGTCTGGCAGAAAACGGCGCCCAGCACCACTGCATCTTCCATCGCCGCGCAGCCTCCCTGGCCAATATCCGGGGTGGTGCTGTGTCCGGCATCGCCGAGCAGCGCGACGCGGCCGCGCACCAGGCGGCTGAAAGGTTCGATATCATGGATTTCAATGCGGTTGGTAGTCTGCGGGTCGAGGGCGGCGATCAGCTTCTGCACCGGCGGCGCCCAGCCGGCAAAGTAGCGGCTGAGGTCAGCGCGCAGGGTGTCACGATCCTCCGCCAGACCCGCCGGAAGCGGCACATCAAAGAAAAAGTAGAACCGGCCGGCGGAGACCGGCATCAGCGAGACGCGCTTGCCTTCGCCGACAAAGGTGGTCCACTGATCGCCGGGCGCCAGCGCTTCATCTATCTCCACCAGACCGTTCCAGTTGACGTAGCCGGCGTAGCGGCGCTGCGGGGTAAAGCCCAGCACCCACGGACGCAGTGCGGAATGGCTGCCGTCGGCGGCAATCAGCAGATCGCCGCTGGCGCTGCTGCCGTCGGTAAACCATACCGTCACGCCGTCGGCGTCTTCTTCACAGCGGGTGACGCGTTTGCCGAACTGCACGCTGTCCCGTCCCCAGTAATCCAGCATTTCCCGCTGCAGTTCTGCCCGGGAGACCGGGCAGGGGCGGCTGCCGGTGCGTTCGATCAGCGGGGCGAGACTGAACTGGGTCATGTTCTCGCCGCTGCGGAAATCACGATACGCCATCCGGCGCAGCGGCCCGCCGAAGGTCTCCATGATGTCGCCCATGCCGAGGTGGGCCATGCACTTCACGCCGTTGGGCCACACGGAAATCGCTGCGCCGACCGGTTTGATCTCTTTCACCGCTTCATAGACGTCGCAGTCGATCCCCGACTGTTTGAGCGCCACTGCCGCGCTTAAACCGCCGATGCCGGCGCCAATCACGATTGCTTTCATTTTTTTCTCCTTCTCCCGATGTTGTGACTGACTACAGCAATTTGCGTACCAGTTCGCTGGAGGGAGGAAAACCGCCTGCCTGAGGCACAGCGATGGCTCATGACGCACCGCATCGGTGCAATGTGAGGTATTGGTTGCCTTTTTATGAATCAAAAGTTTCTGTATGTTGCATTAAGAATCTATCGTTTCAGACGCCTGGTTCAGCAGCGAAGAGGGGTGATGCATCACGAGCGTAATCTAAGTTGATGATTTTGGAGTGGTAATAAATTTATTGGTGCCCTTTTGTCGTCTCTGGCCTGCTTTGTGCACTAGCCCATGCACTTCTCTTTGCTACGGGATATCACTATGTCTGACGAACATCACAGTGGTCTGCTTTACGGCCTTGAACAGCGGATCCCACCGCTTCCGGCCTTTTTCAGCGCTCTCCAGCATGTGCTGGCGGGCCTGGTGGGGATCATCACGCCGCCGCTGATCATCGGCGCTACCCTCGGGCTTGGCGACTGGCTGCCGTATCTCATCAGTATGTCGCTGCTGGCCTCGGGCATCGGCACTTTTCTGCAGTCCAATCGGGTATGGGGCATCGGCGCCGGGATGATCTGCATGCAGGGCACCAGTTTTGCCTTCCTCGGCGTGACGGTGGCCGGAGGGATGTGGGTAAAAGCCCAGGGCGGCGGGCCGCAGGATATGATGGCGATGCTGTTTGGCGTTAACTTTGTCGCCGCTCTGGTGCCGGTGATTGTCAGCCGCTTTATCGAACCGCTGAAGAAAATCTTTACTCCCATCATTACCGGCAGCGTGATTGCGCTGATCGGCATCAGCCTGATCAAGGTCAGCGTCATCAACTGGTGCGGTGGGGAAAAGGCCGAGGATTTCGCCAGCATGAGCAATATCGCGCTCGGGGCGGGCACCCTCGGGGTTATCGTCCTGCTGAGCTGCGCCAAAAACCGCTGGCTGCGGCTCTCCTCGGTGGTGGTGGGCATTGCCGTGGGCTGCATCGCAGCGGGGCTGAGCGGTCAGTTCCATCTTCACAGCCTGGGCGACACCCTGTTTCGCCTGCCGACGCTGTTTCCGTTTGGCTTTCAGTTTAACAGCGCGATATTTCTGCCGGTCGCCCTGGTGTCGCTGGTCTGTATTCTGGAGGCGGTGGGCGATCTGACGGCCAACTCGCTGATTTCGCAACAGTCTGTTGACGATCGCGCTTTCCGTAACCGGCTGAAGGGCGGTATCCTGGCGGATGGCGTCAGCTGTATGGTGGCGGCCATGCTCTGTGCTTTTCCGAACACCACCTTCGCGCAGAACAACGGCGTGATCCAGATGACCGGGGTGGCCAGCCGCTATGTCGGACGCTACATTGGCGTGATTCTGATCCTGCTCGGGCTGTTTCCCCCGGTGGGCGAACTGCTGCGGCAGATCCCGGCGCCGGTGCTGGGGGGCGCCACGATGGTGATGTTTGGCTGCGTGGTGGCGGCCGGGATCCGGATTATTACCCAGACCCCGCTGAGCCGTCGCGATGTGCTGATCGTGGGGCTGGCGTTTGGCGCGGGTCTTGGCGTGGAGTCGGTGCCGGCGTTTCTCAGCCATTTTCCGCCGATGGTCGGCGATCTGTTCGGTTCGGCGGCCACCAGCGGTGGGCTGGTAGCGATAGCGCTGAACCTTATTCTGCCGCAGGAGCAGGCGGCGACGAAATCGTTAAGGAGTCAGGATGATCGCGCTGAGTCAGTTTAACAGCCTGAGCAAAGATGAGGCGGCGGGGCTGCTGGCCCCTTGCGTGGCGATCCCGGCCTGGGGCGAGATGCTGGTGAGCTTACGACCTTTCGCCAGCCGCCATGCGCTGCTGCAGGCCGCCCGTAAGGCGATGGCTAACTGGGGAGAGGATGAGCTGAACGCGGCGCTCAGCGCCCATCCGCGGATCGGTGAAAAGCCGACCGGCGGCCAGGCGCATGCGGCGCTGTCGCGCCAGGAGCAGTCGGCGGTGGACAGCGAGAATGAGCGGCTCGCGCAGGCCCTGCGGGAGGGGAATGCCCGCTACGAAGCCCGCTTTGGCCGGGTGTTTTTAATCCGCGCCAAAGGGCGCAGCGGCGATGAGATGTTGCAGGCGCTGACGCGCCGGCTGCAGCATACCGCCGACGAAGAAGTGGCCGAGGCGCTTGCCCAGCTGCGAGAGATTACGATGTTAAGACTGGAAGGAGTGATTGGCGAATGAGCACCCTGAGCACCCATATTCTGGATATTTCCACCGGTACGCCGGCAGAAGGCGTAACGGTCAGCCTGAGCCGGGAGGGCGAGACGCTGGCGAACCTGGTGACCAACGCCCAGGGGCGTATCGCCACCTTTAGCGCCGCGCCGCTGCCGGCGGGGCGCTATTGCTTAACAGCGGAAACCGGGGCGTGGTTTGCCCGCGCCGGGCGCGAGAGCGTCTTTACCCAGGCGCAGATTGATTTTGTTATCGGCGAGGCGGCAGAGGACCATTTCCATCTGCCCTTTCTCATCGCCCCGGGCGGGTGGTCGACCTACCGCGGCAGCTAAGCCCGTCTGCCCGCTGCCGGGCGGCGCTGCGCTTGCCCGGCCTGGATCGTTACGGAGCGGGCAGAGACAGCCCGTAGGCCCGGTAAGGCGCAGCCGCCACCGGGCATGTACAGGTGGCTCCGGCGATCATCCTTCCTGTTTTATCCCCACTCAAGGATAATTATTCTCCTATCCCCACCAGGGGATAACCTTGACATTATCCCCTACAGGGTATAAAACCAAGTTTATCCCGACAGGGGGATAAATGATGGTGAGGAACAAGGCGATGAATTCCCCGCAGATATACAGTCCCGTGCAGCTGGCCAATTACCTGAAGCTGCTGCGCCAGCAGAACCACTGGACCCAGGATGCGCTGGCCAGGCGGATCGGCATTAAGCAGGCCACGCTGTCCAATTTTGAAAATCACCCCGACAAAACCACCTTAACCACGCTGTTTAAGATCCTCCAGTCGCTGGGGGTGGTGATGACGCTGAACGCCAAAGCTGCTGAGACGGCGCCGGCTCCCGATAACAACACGGACCTTGACTGGTAATGGCGACGCTTACCACCTGGATGAACAATGTGCGCGTGGGAACCTTAACCCGCCAGGCTAACGGGGCGCACAGTTTTCGCTATGACGAAGAGTGGCTGCGCAGCCCGCGCGCCAGACCGCTCTCCCTCTCACTGCCGCTGCAGTATGGCAATATCACTGCCGACGCGGTGTATCACTATTTTGATAACCTGCTGCCCGACAGCCCGCAGGTCCGCGACCGGATCGTCAGGCGCTATCAGGCGCGCTCGAAGCAGCCGTTCGATCTGCTGGCCGAAGTCGGGCGGGATAGCGTAGGGGCGGTGACCCTCCTGCCGCCGGGGGAAGAGGCGCACCTGGAAGGATTACGCTGGCAGACACTGGACGAGGCGCAGCTCACCGCTTTGCTGACCGCTTACCAGTCGGATATCCCCCTCGGGATGATTACCGGCCAGGACGATTTCCGTATCTCGGTGGCCGGCGCCCAGGAGAAAACGGCGCTGCTGCGGATGGGCGAGCAGTGGTGTATTCCGCAGGGCGCCACGCCGACCACGCATATCATTAAGCTGCCCATCTGCGAGATCAAGCAGCCCAATGCGACGCTGGATCTGCGTGAAAGCGTGGATAATGAGTATCTGTGCCTGGCGCTGGCCAGAGAACTGGGCCTGGCGGTGCCGGAAGCGGAGATCATCGCCACCCCGCGGATCCGCGCCCTGGCGGTAACCCGCTTCGACCGGCGCTGGGCGCAGGAGGGACGGGTGCTGCTGCGTCTGCCGCAGGAGGATCTGTGTCAGGCTTTTGGTCTTCCTTCAGCGATGAAATATGAGTCTGACGGCGGGCCGGGTATCGCCGCGATCATGACCTTTCTGCTGGGCTCGAGTGAAGCGCTGAAAGATCGCTATGACTTTATGAAGTTCATGGTCTTCCAGTGGCTGACGGGGGCGACGGACGGTCACGCAAAAAACTTCTCAATTTACCTGTTGCCCGGCGGCAGCTACCGCTTAACACCGTTCTACGACATTATTTCGGCGTTTCCGGTGCTGGGCGGCACGGGACTGCATCTGCGCGATCTGAAGCTGTCGATGGGGCTCAATGCCACAAAAGGGCGTAAAACAGAGATTAACGCCATCTATCCGCGTCATTTTCTGGCGACGGCCAAAGCGGTGAACTTTCCCCGGGAGCAGATGCTGGCGATCCTCCAGGAGTTTGCCGGGCATGTGCCGCAGGCAATCGAAAGCGCTCGCCGGACGCTGCCGGCGGACTTTTCCAGCCACGTCTGGCAGGCCATTACAGAGAACATGCTGAAGCTGCACGCCCGCCTGCAGCAAGGGCTGCAGGCGCTATAGCAGAGCCGGCTGGCGGCTAGCTCTGCGGCTGCCCCCAGCGGCTGCGCAAATAGTTAACCGCCTGCCGGGTTTGCGGCTGATTGAGGTTGTTTTCGCGGAACAGGATGGTGCCCTGGATCTGCGGCAGAGTCTCATTGAGATCGAGCTGCTTTTTCAGCTCCGGCACGCCGCCGTCCACCGTCCAGTCAGGCTCATTTTTGGACGGTTCACCCACCTTGTACAGCGCCACGCCGATATACAGCCGGGTATGGGTCGGTTTAACCACCTCGGCCCACCAGTTGGCCAGCACATCATAGCGCGCGGCATCGCGGGCAAACGGCCAGTAGATCTGCGGCGCGATGTAGTCGAGCAGTCCCTGCTGCACCCAGCTGCGGGTATCGGCATAGGATTCATCATAGGCGGCCGCGCCCCGGGTATCCGACCCCGCCGGATCGTGCGAGCGGTTGCGCCACACCCCGGCCGGGCTCACGCCAAACTCGACGTTCGGATTGAGCTTTTTGATGGTGGTGGAAACCTGGGCTATGAGTTGCTGGGTGTTATGCCGCCGCCAGTCGCCCTTCGAGGCATAGCCCTGCCCGTAACGGCGGAAAGTCTCGTTGTCGTTAAGCGGTGAAGAGGCGGTTTCGGTATAGAAATAGTCATCGAACTGCACGCCGTCAATCGGGTAGTTCTGCACCACTTCAGCGACGATGCTGGTGATCCAGTCCCGTGCTTCGGGAATGCCCGGGTCGAGGACAAAGCGATCGCTGGCGGTGCGGATCCAGTTACGGTGCAGGACGAACACGCTGGCCGGTACCTGGGTGAGGGTGTTGTTCAGCTCGGCAATCGTCGACGGTTTGGTGTTGACCGAGACGCGGTAGGGGTTAAACCACGCGTGAACCTTCATGCCGCGCTTGTGCGCTTCATCCAGCATAAACTGCAGCGGATCGTAGCCAGGGTATTCGCCGATTTTGCCGGTCAGCATATCGGACCACGGCAGAATATCCGACCGCCAGAGCGCCGTACCGTCCGGTTTCACCTGGAAAAAGACGGTGTTGATCCCCAGGCGCTGCAGGTTATCGAGTTTAGCGATCAGCGCCAGCTTCTGCTGCGTGATGCGGCTCTCCGGCGTGCTGGCGATAATCGACCCGACCGGCGGCCAGTCAAGGCGCGAAACGGTGGTGAGCCACACGCCGCGCACCGGCTCCCGGTGCGCCTGCCCGGCTTTGACGGCGGCAGCGTTCGGCGGCGTGACAAGGGATTTAGGGGCTTTACTAGTGCAGCTGAACAGCATGCCAGCGGCGATGAGCGCCGCGCCTGCCAGCGCCACTTTGCTGGCTAAGGGGAATCGACGAGAATGGCTGATGATGAACTCCCGTGTACTCAGATCGTCGCGTGTAGGCGCTATTCTCTTACGATTCGCCGGTCAGAGCAATTCCTTCATCCGCTTCATCCGTCGGTTCGCCATCGCCTAGTCATAATGCAAGGTATAGGTCGCGACGGCCGACACCTGACCGGCGGTGATCCGGGAACGTGTCTGGTAGTAGCGGGCAGTGAGCGGCAGGGTAAACCGGCCCGCGCTCGCGCTGCCCAGCGTCATCTCATGATTCAGTACGACCGGCTGACGATGGTAAAGCAACTGCACGCCAATACCCTGCGCCCGATCGTCGGTGGCGTCATTGCGCAGAACGCCATGCCCCCGGGCGGAGAGGGGCTCCGCGCCGTCAACTCGCAGGGAAATAGTGACCGCGCTGTTGCAATCCAGCTGCAGCGCGAAAGGGGTGTCGCCGGTGGTTTTGCCGACGCCGCCGAAGTGGTCAAGCATCGCCGCAGGGAGCTTGATCAGGGCTGGCGTGGCGTCATTCACTGAACATCCCGCGGTGCTGATCCTGCCGGTTAAGTCTAACGCGGCCAGCGGGGTATGCTCCGCCATTAAAAAGCGCTCGCTGTGATACTCAAGCTCGCCCGGCGTCGCCGCGGGACCGGTTTTAATGAGCTCAATCGTCAGGCGGAAATAGCCCAGTTTCCACACCGCATCGGGCAAGGCGGCGGGATTGTCCACCCGTTGGCTAAACGGCGAGGGCGTCGGCCGGTCAGGAAAGCCGCCATAGCCGCCGATAGCGCGCAGCGATACGCGAACGCCAATGCCGGCGAGGTTAGTTTGATAAACCGTCGGTCGCGTCACTCCCCCGGACAGCAGACTGTCCAGCAACAGCGGCGACAACCCGTGCGGATCGTCCGCGCAGCGGATCCACTGTTCGCCGCCGTCGCTAAGGCGGTTCCAGGCGAAACTTTTATGATACAGCGGGGTGCCGGGTCTGGCGTCAGCCGGAACCGTGAGCTGCCCCACGTTCAGCCGAAGGGTGGAGGCCTGGCCGCGGACAAACACTGGCGTACAGGCCCATCCGCTGGCGGCCGGTAACAGAGTGAATAACAGCGTCAGGGCGACCCGACGCAGGAGAGTTAAAAAGGACATGATAACGTCTGCTGTAAGATGAGTGGATGGGGGGTCTGCGCCAGCGTCGGGGTGAGATCGTAGCGGGCGCTACAGCGCTGCTGAGGGCCTGGCCCCCATTGCGCATACAGGGTGCCTTTTGGCGCCAAGCCGGCCAGGTACACCTGACCCTCGCTGGCAACGATGCTGTTGGTGTCTTTGACGCGTACTTCGCTGCCAAAGGGCAGCGGTTGTCCTCGCGACTGCAGCGTAAACAGCGCCTTATAGCCAACGTGGGTGTGAAAGCGCGCCAGAACCACCGCGTCTTTGGTAGGGACCAGCGTCACGGTGCTGTTGGCCAGATCCACATTCTCCGGCAGCGAATGGCTATCGAGAGAGACGTCGTTGCGGTGATAGGCGGTGGCGAAGGGCAGCACGGCGTACCCGTCACCATTGGTGGCGATGGTTTTCTGGTTGGCGAGGGTCACACCCCCGGCGCCACCGGCGTCAATCAGGACGACAGCGCCATTCATTTCCGGCGTAAAGACTACCCCGTGGCGGTGAATCAGAATGCCCCCGCTGGCGCCGTAGTTCAGACGAGCGGACTGCGAATCGTGGCTGTAGCCGAGATTCAGATCGCCCCTTCCACTGCTGTACCCGGCCGTCAGGCTGCCGCTGGACCCGTTTTGCCGATCGCGGGTTTGGCTGACGGCGTAGCTAAGCGCGTGATTGTCCAGCAATGTGCCGTTGAGGCTGACCATCTGACTGCCAACGCTGTGGCGGGAGGAGGTCAGGGTATAGCCGGCATAGCTCCCCGGCAGCAGGTGGCTCAACGGCACGGAAAGTGACAACGTCACCACTTTGTCGGAATGCGGCTCGTCATCCTCCTCGTCACCGTGGCTGCTGCGGGAGTCGCTGTAGCTGAGCGACCACGCGATACCGTGAACCTGGCTGCTGATCCCCATATTGGCGGTACGCTGTGTGGCGCCCCCTGACCAGTAGCTGTCCTGGTCGAGACTCAGATAGAGGGTGATATCGTACGGCAGGCTCTGGCTGGCGGTGATTTGCAGGGTTGCTTTTTTGTTGTCGCTATCCTGCAAGTCGTCGTCGCTACCCGGGCTGGAAAACGCCTCGCTCAGCGTGGCATAGCGCTGATGCGAATAACGCCAGCCGGTGAAAGTCAACTGCGTGCCGAGACGATCAAAACCTTTGCTGTACTGGAGCTGCCAGGCCCGGCCATCGATCGGATCCTGCTGGTGCCGGTCGCGGGCGTTTAACAGCTGCAGCGAGAGCGCCCCGGCTTCTCCCAAACCCTGTCCTGCGCCGAGCGAGAGGTTATGGTATTGCGCCGCGCTCTGCAGTCCGCCAAACAGCGTCAGATTGTGGGCGAACCCGCGCATCAGCGACAGCTGCATCATCAACGGCCGCTGGCTGGCATCGTCGCTATGGTAGCGCCCGGCGACCAGGTTGTATTTCAGGCTGCCTTCGCGCTGCATGCTGGTCACCGAAGCATACGGCTGGGTGAATCGGCGGATTTCGCCATCCGACTCTTTGACGGCAACCTCAAGATTGCCGCTACTGGCGGTGGGATAAAGATCGTCAATCACGAACGCGCCGGGGGTGACGTAGGTTTGATACAGCACGTAGCCATTTTGCCGAACCGTGACCTGGGCGTTGGTTCTGGCAATCCCGCGGATGGTCGGGGCAAAACCTTTCTGCGAGTCCGGGAGCATCGCATCGCTGGAGGCGAGGGATATTCCCTGAAACTGTACCGCGTCAAACACATCGCCCGACGTGAAGGTATCTCCGAGGGTCAGTTCACTCTGCCAGCGCGTCAGGTCGCGCTCAAGCCAGGCGCCGCTGGTCGTCCACTGGGGCTTATCATCGCTGTTGACGGTCAGGCTATTGCTGGCGCGCAGGCGCCAGGCGCCGACGTTCACGCCGCTTTTCAACATCAGATAGTTATCGCGCTCGGTGCTGCCCTCGCGGGTACGCTGGCTGGCGCCTGAATAACGATAGTTACTCTGAAAGGCGCTAATACCTTCGTCCCACAGCGCAGAGGGAACATTATCCCTCGCCCGGTGCGTCATCAGCGCCTGAGGAATGGTCATTACCAGCCGCTGATGAGCAAAATCGAAATTGACCGTGCTGCCCGGCAGCAGTGCGTTGAGTTCGGGACATGAGCGGGACGTTGCGCCGGGCGCCTGGGACAGCACGGCCGGGTTAACTCCGGCCTGCAGCAGATCTTCCGGCTTAAGGCAGGGCGTGAGCTGTCCGCGATCGTTCTGGCGAAACGTGACGGTCTTACGGGCGTCCAGCGTGACGCCGTTGACCTGCCAGCTCACCGGATAGGCGCCTGGCGGCTGGCCCGCCTGCTGATTGAAGCGTTGCAGATCCACTGCCGGCAAATGGTCGTTTTTCTCCAGCAGATCCATATTAAAGGTCGCCTGGGCGTGCAAGAGCGCGCTCTGTCCGCCCAGCAGGATGGAGAGGCTGACGACGGTAACGGTATGAACCGGGCCGTGGCGCATCGCGACATCAGACGCTTAGTGCGCCGAAACGGGGGCGCTAAACGTCTGCACAGCGCCAAAGTCATCCAGAATGCGCCAGCTCACCTCGCGGGCGCAGGCCTCGCCGGGGAGGGAATACTCTTCACGGCTGTGAGGAGCAATCACGCTGCGCTCAAGCGGCGTTTTCTGGTTCTGGCCCGCGCAGCTGAGCGTGGTGATAGTCACATAATAGGGGGAGGCATTCTCCGCCTGCAGATGGTTGCCGCTGACCCGCCAGCGCAGGTGCTGCGCCGCGTCGAGCGCAGAACCAGGGAGCCCTGCCGGGCGATAAATGAGCTTCAGTTGATTCTTAATAGCAAATTGCAGAATGTTCTCGCCAGCCGGCGCGGTATTGGCGGGAATCACTTTGATATTCAGGGTGAACAAACTTTCCCGATCGTTTGGCAGTTGCGCCGAGGTTAATAACACGCGCAGATCGTTGCTGTCTCCGGCATCCAGACGGAACAATGGCGGGGTGACGATAAACGGTGATTTATTATTATCAGCCAGATCGTCTACCCAGCTCTGAATAAGCACCGGATCGTGAGGATTGGTGTTTTTTACCGTGATGTCTGCCTCATGGCTTTGTTCATTATAAATGACACGTGTGCCGGCAATGGCAACCCCGGCGGCAGACGCCAGGAACGGGCAAAAGAGAAGGCTCAGGATAAAAGCCGCTTTATAACACTGCATAATTGAGGATCCGGTCACGAGGAAGCGAATAAGGGCAGGAGGACGCTGCCCTTGGAAAAGTGGCAATCAGGACATTCTATTCGTACACAATATCAATATTGGCCGTGGCATTAATATTGCCGGCAGTGACATCCTGTGAGGAATCGCTCTTCAGATCGGCAATAAAGTTAAATGCAATATCACCGTTTTCGTCGGCTTGCGAAACCGCCGTTTTGCTCTGCTTGTCAAAGGTCAGCTGAGTGCCTTCCGTTGAGCCGTCAGGGGAAGAGAAGACTTCAATGCCCACCCCTTTGGCGGTATCCGCGGCGTCGGAGAGCGCCAGCACGGCGGCGCTGGTGCCGTTAGCGTTGGTGTCCGGAGTACCTTCCAGGCTGATACTGATGTTCTGCGCCAGTGGGCAACCGGTGAGGTTGATGGTGAACGGCGTTTCTGCGGTTTTCGCTTCATGGGATTTCAGCGCCGACATATCGACGTTGCCAAAATCGACATTAACATCGCCACCGTTATTGGCGATCTGGCAGGACTCGTTAATAATTTTACCGGTGAAATTCAGTGTACCCGCCGCGCGGGCGGTGGTCACAGTAGCCAGACTTAAGGCCAGCAGTGAACCAACAACCAGCAGGGTGCCTTTTTCTTTCATACTCAAACCTTATTAAATAATAACAAGTTAACAAAAGCATTTAACATTTTTAAAGCATGTTTTTTATTTCTGTTCACAAAAAAACGGTAAGCATCGCTAATGTATATTACCGTCGGGGGCGGGATTATACGGAGAACATCGTAAAGGCCCATTGATAAGATGTGTTAAGCTGTAACATTATTTATTTTTTGGTGTAAGTATAATCTCATTAAATATTAAAAAAGAGTCCCATACGTATAATGCATTATTTCCGGGAGATAACTGTTCTGAGCAAATTTTACGAAAAAGTTGCTGTTAATCCCGGCAGTTGACCGGGTGGCCCGGAATAATCATTTACGCTGCCGCTATTTTGCAGTAGCGTGGAGTGACGGCAGGAAGCCGCAGGTTGTAGGGCACAGAAACGATGCTGTGCCGCGCAGTGTCACCCGTTATCAAGGAAGATTGCTATGTCTCCATTCCGTCTCGCTCTGCTATGTCTGTGCCTGGCGCCGCTGGCGTCGTCTGCTGCGCTTTCCGGCCAGGTTCATTTTTCAGGACGGGTCATCAATCCGGCCTGTGTTATCGCCCCCCGGCACGATCGTATCGATGTCTCGTGCCAGCACCATTCACCGGAACAGGTCGCCTTGACAAACAACCGTCCTCGCTACGCCATGCCGGACAATCGTGGTGAGGTCAGTATTCACTGGCGAAATGCGCAGCATAGTGAAGCGGATGTCATTATTCGCTATCGCTAAGGCGGGATAAAGGCAATGAAGAGTAAGCTGATGCAAGGAGGTAAAGGATAAACCGTTGTGCGGTTTATGCGCGCATCAGCCATAACCAGCGGGCAGACGCGCGCGCAGAAAATCATTCATGAAAACAATTATTGCCGCCGCCCGGCGGCACAATCAGGTGTCGTCTGGCGCCCAAGCGAGCTCCGGGATCGGAAAGCGGCCCACCGTCATAGAGAAAGGGAAGCAACTCAGCGGATCCGCGACTGTTCATCGTCGCGTAACGTCAGCACCTCAAAACCGTTGGCGGTGACGGCCACGGTGTGCTCCCATTGCGCGGAGAGTTTTTTATCGCGGGTAACCACCGTCCAGCCATCTTTTTTGGTTTTGATACGGCTGTCGCCCTGGTTGACCATCGGCTCAATGGTGAACACCATGCCTTCCTGCAGCACGGTGCCTTCTCCGGGGCGGCCGTAATGCAGCACCTGCGGTTCCTCATGCATTTCCTGACCGACGCCGTGACCGCAATATTCTCTGACCACGCTATAGCCATGTTCCTCCACCCAGCGCTGAATAGCGTGGCCAATATCGCCCAGCGTCGCGCCAGGCTTCACCACCTCAATGCCTTTCCACATCCCTTCATAGGTAGTCTTTACCAGCCGGCGGGCCAGCGGGGAGACATCGCCTATCAGGTACATCTTACTGGAGTCGGCAATCATGCCCGCTTTCTCGAGGGTGATATCGACGTTAACAATCATCCCGGAGCGCAGATGTTCGGTCGCTTTGGGGATCCCGTGGCACACCACATCGTTAATGGAAGTGTTCAACACATAGGGAAAATCGTATTGCCCCTTGCTGGCCGGGCGGGCGTGCAGCTGGTTGACGATAAAATCTTCCACTCGATCGTTAATCGCCATCGTCGTTACGCCGGGAACGATAAAAGTATCCAGCATATCAAACACTGACGCCAGCAGCTGGCCGGCATGGCGCTGCCGGGCGAGTTCGTCGGCGGTTTTAATGATTATTGATGGCATTGATCACCTCCAGCAGACGGTCAGAGCCGGATTTCAGCATCAGCAGTTTGATCTGCTGGTGGTTAAGCTCAGGGTAGAGTTCGCTCATCATGCCCAGACGGATCCAGTATTCCGCCTGGGCATTGACGGAGCGGGACATGGCTTTGCTGGCATCACGAATATCATCGTGCAGCAGATCGGAGATTTTGACGATTCCCATAGATATATACCGTTACGATTCGTATATACATCGTATACAATCCAGCGCGGGATGTCCTTGGCATTTTGTGGCGTAGATGGCGAGCACCATGCAAAAAAGCCCGACCAGCGGGCTTATATTCAGCATTTTTTCGGGTTAAAAATTCGCGCTGTGCACCATGGCGAAAATTACCCATTAGATTATCGGTATGCAGAAAGAAAATAACATGATGGCGACGCATCAATATATTTTATGCAGGTGTTAATTTTGCGTATTAATATTCTCCCGTCAGGCCGGGAATCCGAAGGATTTACAGCGCGTCAGTGAGTTTATCCACCACCACTTTACCCGCATTATCGAACTGCGTAATGCGGAAACTGTCGCTCCAGGAGCGGCGGGTGGTGAAGCGGTCAAACAGGGATACCCGGCCTTTGCGCTGGCCATCTTTACTTAAAATAACCCATTCGGTCACCGAAGAATAATGCTGGCTATTGTCATGCCGACTCTGTTGTTCAACAAGCTGGTCTTCTTTTTCCACTTTTAAATAATCACGCAACATATTTAACCTCCATAGAAAGTATTATTAACATTACTCCTTTTATTTATTCTTTCAATCAAACTTTTTAATCAATAAAAGTAACTATTAGTGGGCGACCTAAGTGCAAAAATCGCGGGGAATATCACTCCTTCGGACGGCCTGGTCCACTACGCTTAACGAGAGCGTCCGCCGCGCCTACTGCGGTGTCCGGGTCAGAAAGAGGCCAACAAAAGGCTATCTCCTTGTATTCTTAATAGGCGTAATTCTGCTATATCTAATGCGTTTTGCCACGACCGAGCCACAGAGAGCGCTGTACCATGAGTAACGATCACCTGACGGATATTGCCTATCGCCACTTTATTGAAAGCGTTAAAGATTATGCCATCTATATGCTGAGCGCCGACGGCACGGTCATTAGCTGGAATGAGGGCGCCCGCCGGGCAAAAGGGTACCTGAGCGACGAGATCATCGGTCGCTACTTCGGTCTCTTCTATAGCGAAGCTGAGCAACTCTCCGGTGTACCCGCAAAAAACCTGGAAATCGCCCTGCGTAGCGGGCAGTTTGAAGGGGAAGGCTGGCGGTATCGCAAAGACGGGTCCCGATTCTGGGCGCATGTCATGATCGATACTATCCGCGATGAGCAGAACACCCTGCTGGGTTTTGCCAAAATTACCCGCGACATTAGTGAACAGAAGGCGATTAACGACCGCATCGCCTGGATGGCGCGCTACGATGCGTTAACCGGTTTACCCAATCGGGTGGAGTTTTTTGAACGGGTGGAGAAGCTGATCACTGGAAATGATGCCCGCCGCTTTGCCATTTTCACGATCGATTTAGACAAATTTAAAGAGATTAACGATCTGCAGGGCCATCTGATTGGTGACCAGCTGCTGCAGCGCGTGGCGGGCGCCGTGCTCAAAACGCTGCAGAAGGAGGAGATGGTCGCCCGCTTCGGCGGCGATGAGTTTGTGGCCGTTAAACCTTTTTCCGATGAGGGGGAAGTGGATGCCTTTGCTGCGCGCCTGTGGCACTGCTTCAGCGGTAAGCAGACGTTTGCCGCGACGGAAGTGGTTCTCTCCGCCAGCATTGGCATCTCAGTCTACCCGGAAGACGGCACGGATATTAATACGATACTGAGCAATTCCGATCTGGCTATGTATCGGGCAAAAAGCAGCCTCGACCATAAGATTTGCTGGTATGAACGTGAAATGGATGACAAGACGCGGCAGCGCAATATGATGGCCGCCGATATCCGGCGCGGTATTCACGCCGGGGAGTTTTCGCTCCACTATCAGGCTATCCGCAACATCAAAGATCGTAGCATCACCGGTTACGAGGCGCTGCTGCGCTGGCAGCATCCGCAGCTGGGGACGATCCCGCCGGACGTGTTTATTCCCATCGCCGAAGAGAGCGGCGCCATCGTGCCCTTAGGTTACTGGGTGCTCGAGCAGGTGTGTAACGAATCGCTGGAAAATGGTTTGAACAGAAAAGTTTCGGTCAATATCTCTCCGGTGCAGTTGCGCCATCGTAGCTTTATCGAAAAAGTTCGCGAGATCCTGATGCGTACCGCCTACCCGGTCAGTCTGCTGGAGTTTGAGGTCACCGAAACGGCGTTTGTGATCAATAAACAGCTGGCGTTCAGCGTTCTGCATCATCTGCAAAAAATGGGGATCAGTATTGCGCTGGATGACTTTGGCACCGGTTACTCCTCCCTGAGCATGCTGCGCGATTTTCATTTCGACGTCATCAAACTCGACCGCAGCTTTATGACAGATGTGGAGAGCAACCCTCAGGTACGCTCATTCGTGCGAGCCATTATTTCGCTGGGCAATTCGATCAATACGCCGCTTATCGCCGAGGGGGTGGAAACGGCTGGACAACTGCAGATCCTCGAAGAGGAGGGATGTGACGAGATGCAGGGATTTCTGTTCGGCGAGCCGGTCGATATCAAACACCTGCCCGACCGGCGCTGATGCGCCCACCCTCCGCTGGTGGGCGTAAGGGCGTTACTGATGCGCAAGCGCTGCCTGCCCGGAAAGATGCAGCAGCGCCGAACGCAGCGAGACCTCGAACATCTGACCGTGCGTCAGGCCGGGGTAGCGCCAGAAGGCTACGGTCAACCCTTTACTGGCAAGCTGCTGTTGGGTTTGACGCAACACCTCAAGCGAGGCCTCGTGCCCGGACGGCTCTCCACGGGCTTTACCGTCACCCTCGAGTAGGTACAGCGATTTCCCGCGAAAGCGGACGGCATCAAGACTTTGGCTTGCCTGCAAAGGCGATTGCAGGGCCTGACCTAGCGACGGGCTGGCGGAATAGTAGATCCCGAACAGCGAAGCCTTCCTCCACGCGTCGAGCACAAACAATCCGCCGTAGGAGTGGCCCCAGATAGCGCGCTGGTGGGGATCTATTTTCAGGTTAGCTTCCGTCTGGGGAACCATCGTTTCGGTCAGCAGTTGGCGAAAAACATCATTGCCCCCGGTTTTACGCGGCGGTAGCGCGGGTTTCCCGGCGCGAGGCTCATGCGTCTTTAGCGGTGGGGTGTAATCCCAGGCACGGGCTGCGGTATCAAAGGGCAGCGCGGTCTGGTAGCCGATAGCGACGATCACCGGCGGGGAGCCGGCGAAGAGCTGCTGCAGAAACGCGTCGTCGAGTTTATCCATCACCGCGTTGCCATCCAACATATACAGTACCGGATAGCCGGCGGCGGGCGGGGCTTTGTCCGGCACTGCGGTCCATACCCGGTAGTGACGTTCGCCATCGGCAGAGTCATACTGGCGTTGCGTAAAGTGGTAAAACGCCGACCCTTTATCCGCAATGTTCGGCCCCAGCGGCTGAAGATCCGGCCGGGCAATACTGCCGCTGCTGTAGAAGAGTGCGCCAATCGCCAGCGTCAGCAGCCCGCTCGTACGACCTGTTGTGATGCTCCCTGAACTCAACTTCACCTCGTCTGTCCCCCTGTTTTGTTGCTTCTGGCGTTATTGTTGGGCTGACACGTTAGCACAGCTTTTATGATAATGGTTCTCATTTCTTTTTCTGGCGTTGCCACAAACTGTATGCTGGGGGAGCGGGTGACGGGATAAACGGAGATGACGAAGAGAAGGCCCCCTGTAGGCGGTCATAAAAGAAAATTCAGGAACGATCGTGAAGGTGACTCAACAGTTTTTTGACCAGCGGAGTGAGCGCAATAAACAGCAGCGCAATAATTACGATCAGCAAGAGCGTCAGCCCTTTATGGTGGCTGATAAGCACCAACAGCATCGCCAGCGTCATGGTATGATCCTTTAATAAATGGCGTTAACCACCGCCAAGGTGAATAAAATTCAACAGAATGGTCATGACCACCCAGGCCAGCAGCAGATAGCGTCGTTTATCGCGTCGAGCTTCCAGCGCAGCAAAATAGTTAGCGCTGTACCAGGTTGATATGATAATAGCCAGCGTGATGATGACCTGCCAGATCGCCTCGCTGAAATCGGTGACGATGCTTATGCCACGAAAGCAGAGGACAATCGCAATACCGTTAAACGCATTACACATCAGCCATCCCCACAGACTTGCGGGTCGGCTAAATAAATATCCCAATCGTAAAACCAATGTCGTATTCACCCTGCTAAAATAATCGCGCTGTAAAATGCATTTTAACGATCGAACAGGTATTGATATAAATCAAAACTAATGGAATACCGCAGGAATCACTGGCGTACGGTGCTAACAGCGCGAGCAATAAACCTGAGGATCAGTAGCCCTGGAGAATATTTATCTCATTGTTTTAACGGGATTTTAGTTATGAGATACCTGCGGTAACGTGCGTACTTCAAGCAAGTAGCAATACGTTGGTTTCTCTGGTTATTATTACCATTGAGGTTATAACCGGGAGAATCAGATTATTCGCCATGTTTGCTGGGGGAGGGGTGAAAATCCGACCGGGGCCAGAGCTCCGGTCGGTGTCATACTTAATGGGGCAAGGCGTTATGCTGCAGAATTTTCAGGAAATCATGTTTGTCGGAGATTAATGACAGTGCGTTAGCGATCAGCTCATCGCTAAATATCGAGGCAATTTCCTTGAGTACGTCAATATGCTCTTTCTCTTTCGCGATCACGCCGATGGCAATAAACATTACATTGCTCCGATCCCAGATTACGCCATCAGGAAACTGATAGATCTCAATCCCGGTTTTAAGGATGATATCCGTCGCGGATTTCGGCAAATGCGGCAGGGTGATGCCATTGCCTAAAAAGGTCGAGACCTGATGTTCACGCTCCAGCAGAAAGTGGACACATTCCTGATTGACATAGCCTTTGGCTTTAAACTCCGCGCCGATCATGGCGATGACTTCCGCTTTATTACTGGCTTTGCAGCCAATATGCAGATTATCCAGCGTGATGTTATCGATCATAACCAACCTCCCTGGTGAGACGAGTGGATTTTTTATCTTCATGGTTTGCTGACAGCTCTGCTTCTAACTGCTCAAGCGATTTATTGGAGGTCTCGGGCAGGGCAAAGACCACGAAAAGAATGGCTAAATAGTTAATGGCGGCGAAGATAAAGAAGACTGGTCCAAGGCCCAGTTTTGCCTGCAGCAGCGGGAACAGATAGCTGACCACCGCGTTCATGATCCACATGAAAAATACCGAGATCCCCATCGACAGTCCGCGGAATTTCAGCGGGAACAGTTCGGCTAATACCACCCAGGTAATAAAGCCCATGGAGCCCTGCATCACGCCGACGAACAGCGCGCCCAGCAGCCAGATGGCGGTAGCTTTCAGGTCACCCACCAGGGTGTAATCGACAGCGGCGATAATCAGATGCAGGGTTGCCATAATGGCGAAACCGTAGATGATGATTGTCTTACGTTTGAAGCGGTCGACAAGGAACAGTACCCCGATCAGCATACCGCCCACGGAGAAAACACCGTTCAGCACGTTGCAGATCAGCGAAGTACGCTCTGAGAAACCGGCGGCACTCAGGATTTCCGTACCGTAATACATAATGACGTTAACGCCGGTGGTTTGCTGCAGTGCGGCCCAGGTAATGCCGACCAGCAAAATTTTGAGGATCCAGGGTGTTTTGACAATCGTCGCAAAGGTGCTCTGGGCGCTGTACTTATTACCAGCTTCAATTTTGATCAGGGTAGAGATGTCATCGTACTCCTTCTGCGCGCGTTCCGCCGGGCGGATTTGTTTGAGGATATGCAGCGCTTCATCATGACGATTTTTGCTGATCAGCCAGCGCGGGCTTTCCGGCGCGCGCCACATGCCAACGAACAGGCAGATGGCCGGAATCGCTTGTACCAGCAGCATATAGCGCCAGACGTCCGGCAGATGGCCCCAGATGATGCCAATGATCGCGTTGATGGCAAATGCCGCCAGCTGGCCAATGACGATGGCGACTTCATTCAGGCCGGTCAGCTTGCCGCGCATCTCGGTAGGCGCCACTTCTGAAATAAAAGTGGGGGCGGTGACCGAAGCGCCGCCGACGGCATAGCCCAGCAGGGCGCGGGCAATCAGCAGCGTAGTGATATCGGGTGCCGCGGCGGAAAGCAACGCGCCGATGAGAAAAACAAAGGAGAGAAAGAGTAAATATTTACGCCGGCCGAAGTAATCGGCAAATTTGCCGCCAAACACGCTGCCCAGCGCGGCGCCGACCAGCAGAACGCTCATTACCAGCCCTTCGGTGGTTGGGGTCAGCGCCATGTACTGCTTCAGTGAGGAAAAGGCGCCGTTGATAACGCCGGTGTCGTAACCGAAAAGCAGGCCGCCGAAGGTGGCCACTAAGGTGATCTGATGAAGTCGTTTTCTCTGTTGCTGGTTCAGGTTTGTTATAAATGACATGGTAGTCCCTTTATTTTGTTGAACGACACAAGATAAAAATACATCTCCCCAGTCAGGATTTATCACGCCTGTGTTGTCGTATCTAACTGAATTAAATGATTTTCTTCTTTGTGTAATTGCTCAGCACAAGGCAGGGTACGCTAAGCAATGGCGGTCAAAGAGGTTTACGGCTTGGTGTTGACATGGATGTAGTCGATATCCGTTCTCCTTTGCGGGTTAGCGGTCTTTAGTGCGTCAGTCGCGACGACATTTGCCGATGAACAGCGCTCTGGTGTGGCACGTTGCTGTCGCTCCGGCGATTTACCGTGGTAAGAATATGGCACAAAGAAATGGAATGAACATGCAACAAGATCACATTATGAAAATTTAATTTCAATTCAGTGTTGCAGAATGGTAAATGCATGAAGCCAATCACAAAGGCTAAAGGGAGTATATCCCCATGAAAAGCAGGTTAAATTTACAGTGAGGTAATAACGATGTTGTTTTCAGTGGGTTAATGTAAATCGAAGAATACTACGCAGATCACATTTTTACGCCATAATATTGAAGAATAGAATTTATATTTCATTGTCACGATCGGGGCAAAATGAAGATAGAGGCCTTTTACCTCCGGTCTGAAGGGGGAAATGAGCGATTCGCTTTGCCCACGGGGGCGGAGGTTAAGGATGAATGCATCACCGGGGGAAACACCGGGTAAAAATGCAGAGAAGGTGGATTCTCTGCATCTTACCCATCACGAAAAAGATCAGTGCAGTGCGGGCCAGTAGCCTTCGTTGGCGACGATCAGTTCATCGAGGATGGCTTTCGCCACCGAAGCGCTGGGCACCGTTTTCGACAGGGCGATGGCCTGCCACAGTTTCTGGTAACTGCCCTCAATCCAGGCGTCAACCACCAGTTTCTCAACTGCCACCTGCTGCTCCATCAACCCTTTCTGGAATGACGGGATTTTCCCCATCGCCAGCGGTTCCGGACCATTAACGCCCACCAGGCAGGGGACTTCCACCATCGCCGTCTCATCGAAGTTGGCGATGGCTCCGTTGTTCTCGACGATCAACAGCATCCGCTCCTGGGTGTTAAAGGCGATGGCGCAGGCGAGGTCGACGATAAAGGTGGCATGGGCCCCGGCATGGAAATGCGCGCCTTCCGCCGTGCCGCGACGGGTGATCTCCCGGGCCATATCAAAGACCTCTTTTTCGCGTCCGGCCATCACCTCGTTGGCCCGCGTAAACTCCGGGTCGGAATGCGCCACTTCATAGTCCGGGTAGAGATAGTATTTCAGATAGGTGTTAGGCAGCGTCGTCGGATCGAGGGCAAACACATCCTTCACCTTTTTAAAGGTCTCGATCCAACTCGGCGCCTTATGCTGAAAGTCTTCTTTTGGGCTGCTGTATCCCTGCTCCGCCACGTGACGCTTCAGCGCCGGCATCAAATCGTTACCGGCTTTATCGGTGATGCTGGTCCACCAGCCGAAGTGGTTCAGGCCATAGTAACGAACGTTCAGCGCTTTGCGCGACGGCAGGCCGAGGATGTCGGCGAACAGACCCTCGATAGCCACCGGCATATCGCAAATGTTGATGATGCGCCCGTCGGGCCGCAGGCGACGGGTCGCTTCCGCGACGATAGCCGCCGGGTTGGAGTAGTTGAGCATCCAGGCCCCTGGTGCGTACTGCTGCATATAATCGACCAGCTCCAGCACCCCGGCAATCGAGCGCATACCGTAGGCAATCCCACCCGGACCACAGGTCTCCTGGCCCGGCACGCCATATTTCAGCGGGATCTTTTCATCCTTTTCCCGCATCTCATACAGGCCAACGCGAATATGCGCCATCACGAAATCGACGTCGGTAAAGGCCGCCTGCGGATCGGTGGTATAGCTGAACTTCACCTGTGGGAAGCGTTCAGCCACCAGGATGGCGCAGGCGTCGCCGATAGTCTTCTGACGCTGGTGATGGTTGTCATACAGACGGATCTCCCGCAGGGGAAAGCGCGACATATTTTCCAGTAACATCATCACAATCCCAGGGGTATAAGTACTGCCGCCGCCGGCAATGGTGACCACAAAATTATCTTTCATTTACCACCTCGTTATTCAATAACACCCAGACTGGCGTTGACCGCCGTTCGAATTTTGTTAACTCCCAGGCCATAGATAACCTGGACATGGTTTCCTTTAATCAGCACGCTGCTCCCGCCGCTCTCTTTCAACAGCGTCTGCTGGATAAGGGCGGGGTCCCGCACATCAACCCGCAGACGGGTAAAACAGTTGCCCACCGCACAGACATTCTCTTTCCCTCCCAGCCCGGCAATCACCAGCGCGCCTTTATCCGGATGCTCGCTATTAGCCTGTTGCGAATGCTCATCTTCGGCTGCGGTTTCGCGGCCCGGGGTGAGCAGCCGCAGACGGGTAATACAGAAGGTGCCGACCAGGTACATGGTCGCGGTTTCCAGCAGACCGAGGGCGACAAACACCGGCCAGCGCGTCGCGCCGACTCCCGCCGGGAGGTTATAGACGACGAAATCGATGAGGCCGTTAGTGGCGCAGACCCTGACGTGAAGCAGCCAGGCCAGCATCTGGAAAAAACCGTCCAGCAGGGAGTAGATAAGCCACAGCAATGGGGCGGTGAAGATAAAGAGAAACTCAAAAGGTTCGGTGATCCCCACCAGGACGGAGGTAACAATCAAGGGGATCAGCGTGACTTTCAGCCGCTGCTTATTCTCCGCTTTCGCCGTACGGTAGAAGGCGAGCGCCATGCCGGCGGTGCCAAAAATCTTCACCATCCCATAGGTGAGGAAACGGGCGGAATCACTGAGCGCGTCAACGGGGTGGCGGGCGATTTCGGCCAGGAAAATAGGCTTAGCGCCAATGACGGTCTGACCATCGATCAGCAGCTGACCGCCGATAGAGGTAAAAACGAACGGCGACCAGATCAGATGATGCAGCCCGGTGGGGATCAGGAACCGGTTGAGAAAGCCGTACAGGAAGACCCCGATGGCGCCAAAGGATTTCATAAAGCCGGTCAGCGCCGAGATGCCCAGCTCCACTACCGGCCAGAGATAGACGGTGGCGATGGCGAACATGCCAACCAGCGGCAACATCACGATCAGCACCAGCTTACTGTTGCCGTAGATCGACAGCGCGCCGCGAAACTCAATCCCAACCACGCGATTATGGACAAAGGCGACAGCGCAGCCAAGGATAATCCCAAGGAATACGCCCATATCGATAACCTGAAAACCGAAGATAAAGGTTTGTCCGCTGCCGTACAGTTGCGCGTTGGTGGCTCCGGTCGCCAGGCGATGGGTGAGGGTTAGCCAGCTATTATTCGCCGCCAGGTACATCAGCCAGGTCATGGCCGCCACGAAGGCCGCTTCGGCCTTGCGGGTTTTCGCCAGACCGCTGGCCAGCCCAAGGCAGAACAGAAACCCAAGATGGTTCATCAGCGCCCAGAGCATACTGGAGACAAATTTCCCCACCAGGTAGAGCCCGCTGCTTTCATCCACCCACAGCCGGTTGGTCGTCATGCTGAACAGGGCGATCAACAGGCCGATAGCTGGCAGATACAGCACCGGCCCGATCATCGCCTTGGAAAAGTCCTGAAGCTTTTTCACTCCAATCATGGTTGTCCTCTCGTCTTTGCAGACCGCTGTCATCACCTGATGAATAGGCTTATCAGACTAGGAGCAGACCACCGGGATCCCGAGCAGGAAAAGGGCCATCTGTGACGAAAGTCATATATATTGTTGCTGGACAGATATATAAATATGGCGTGATTTATAGATGTGTCGTTGTTGATTTTTTCGCTGCAAGATAAAAATAATCATTTAATTACATGAGGTTATTCATGGTCACTGTTGACTGGCGCCACTCCATTGAGACATCTAAAAGTGATTTATAAAAAGATTGCCACTGAACTGAGGACCCGCATCAACAGCGACGACTATGCCGTCGGCGATATGCTGCCCAGCGAAAAAGCGCTCGCCGCGGAGCTGAAGGTCTCGGTGATGACGCTGCGCAAAGCGCTGGCGCTACTGGAGGAAGAAAAGCTGATCGCGCGGCGGCACGGCAGCGGAACCTGCATTGTGCGTAAAAGTAACTATCATGGCGGGGAACTGGAGGGCTTTAACTACCAGATGCAGGTGGTGGGCGTCACCAACTACCGTAACAAAGTTATTGAATTTACGCTGCTTGATGCCCCGCCAGCCATTGCCCAGCAGCTAAAGATCCAGCCGGGGGAGAAAGTGTATTACGTCAGACGGCTGCGGCTGATCGATGAGGTCCCAATCCTGGTGGAAAACAGCTATATCCCCTTCGCCACCTTCCCCTGGCTCAGCGTGGGTAACCTCGAGCAGTCTAAGTTCAACTATTTCAAAAAAGAGTGCCATATCACCATCATCGAGAGCCACCGCAGCTATACCCCGGTGCTGGCGACCCGTGAGCAGGCGGAGCTGCTGCAGGTGGCGCCAAACAGCCTCCTGCTGCGGGTGCAGTCGATCAGCTACGCCCAGAACCGGGCGATCGTCGATTTCTCAGAGATCTACCAGAACACCAGTAAGTACAATGTGAAGCACATTACCCGCCGCTAGAGGATTCAGACCAGCCATCCCCGGGCGATCAGCTCTATCCCCAGCGCCAGCAGGAACAACAGAAAGCCCTGACGAAAGCGCTGCGGGCTGAGACGCGAGCGGATCCGCTTTCCCAGCCACATGCCGAGCAGCGCCGGCAACAGCGCCAGCGCCGACAATAGCCATGCATCATCATGCCAGCCATCGTGCAGGGCGAGGCCAGCCGCCAACGCCAGAGTGGAAAGGGTGAACGACAACCCCAGGGCCTGCACCAGCTCGTCGCGACGAAAGCCCAGCGCCTGTAGCCAGGGAACGGCCGGAATAACAAATACCCCGGTCGCCCCGGTGATAACGCCGGTCAGCCCGCCCATGAGCGGCGACAGCCACTTCTCCACGCGGCCGGAAACCTGAAACACCGGACTGCAGAGCGCATACCCGGCATAGACTATCAATGCGGCGCCAAGCGCCAGCGCCGACCACCGAGGATTGAGGCCGATCAGCAGTGAGGATCCGGCCAACGTGCCAATAATAATCCCGGTCATCATAAGCCAGAGACGGCGTACAATCTGCGCCAGCGCCGGGCCTGCCAGTAACTGCCAGAGATTGGTGAGCAGCGAGGGAAGCACCAGCAGCGCCGCTGCGGCCTGCGGCGGCATCAGCAGGCCAAGCAGGCCCATCGCCACGGTGGGCAATCCCATGCCGGTCACCCCTTTGACCAGCCCGGCGGCAATAAAGATCAACAGGAAAGAGATCGTGTGTAAATCGAACATTATGGCTCACTTTTCAGGGTATAAAGGGGCATTGAAACAGCTGGTCGTGAGGGCCACAATGCGGTATGTTGGCCATAGACTACGGAAAAACCGAAGGTAAAGGAGGGCCTGATGCGACTGGATCTGGCCGATCTGCGGCTATTTATCGCCATCGTGGATACCGGCAGTATCACCGGCGGAGCGGCGAATGCCCATCTGGCCCTGGCGTCCGCCAGTGAGAGGCTGCGCAAGATGGAGGCCGAGATCGGCGTGCCGCTGTTGCACCGTCATGCCCGCGGAGTGACGATGACAGAGGCCGGGGAGGTACTGGCGCGCCATGCCCGCCCGCTTCTTGCGCAGCAGCAGCGTCTGCGCCAGGCGATGCACGCCTTCGCCTGCGGTCAGCGGGGGACGCTGCGCCTGTTCGCCAACACCTCGGCGATGTCGGCTTTTCTGCCGGGGAAGCTCGCCGCCTGGATGGCAGCGCACCCGGCGGTGCAGATCGAAACCGAAGAACGCACCAGCGCGGATATCGTCAGCTGTATCCTGGCGGGCGTGGCGCAGGCCGGAGTGGTGTCCGATGCGGTCGACCCCGGGCCGCTGCGCCTCGATCCCGTCGCTGACGACCCGCTGGTGCTGATCGTGCCGCCAGCTCGCCCTCTGGCCGAAAAAGAGGAAGTGGCGTTTGCGGCGGTGCTCAACGAGCCGTTGGTCGCCCTCTATCAGACCAGTGCGCTACAGCAGCATATCGAACAGCACGCAGCTGAACTCGGCCAGGCGCTAAACGTTCGGGTCAGGATGAGCCATTTTGCAGGGCTTTGCGAGATGGTGGCGCACGGCGCCGGCGGGGCGATCCTGCCGCGCGTTATTGCCGAGCGTTACCGGCAGCGCTATTCGTTTGCCGTCATCGGGTTACAGGACCGCTGGGCGCAGCGCCGTTTGTGCCTGTGCTACCAGGATGACGCCAGCCTGTCGCCAGCGATGCGCCGCTTACTGGAATGGCTTCGTCAGCCTTGAGAACATCAGTGACAGTGTCACTTTTCATGCCCGTTATTGCTACTGACATCCGTGCCAGAGATGCGATAGTAGAGGTCCGCTTTTATTAAGACGCGAATCAGGACAGACAAGATGAGTACATTACCAAAGGTCGCGGTGCTGGGACTCGGCGCCATGGGACACGCTTTTGCCAGTAACCTGCTGAAAAACGGCTTTACCGTTGCCGGCTGGAACCGTTCGCCAGCCCGCGGCGAAGATTTACAGGCGCATGGGTTATCTCTGCACGCCACGCCGCAGCAGGCGGTGGCCGATGCCGAGGTGATCATCAGTATGCTCGCCGACGGCGAGGCCACCCTCGAGGTACTGGCGCAAATCGCGCCCGCCTGTCAGCCGCAGGCGATCTATTGCCAGATGGGCACCATTGGCCTGCCGGAGACCCGGCAGGCCATCGCGTTGTTGCGGGAACTTCAGCCAGCGATGACCTATATCGATGCCCCGGTGTCGGGGACCAAAGCCCCAGCGGAGAAGGCACAGATCCTGGTGCTCGCCAGCGGCGATAGGGAAAAGGGCGCCGCTGCCGAACCGGTGTTTGCGGCTATCTCCCGCGGGACGCAGTGGTTTGGCGAGGCGGGCAACAGCCAGAAAATGAAGCTGGTCCTCAATGCCTGGCTGATTTCGATGATGCAGGGCATCGCGGAAAGCGCCCAGCTGGCGAAGACGCTGGGCTTCACCCCCGACCAGCTGTGGAGCGCCCTGGAAGGCGGCCCGCTGGCGGCGCCCTATGTCAAAGTGAAACTAGACGCCATCGCCAGCGAGCAGTATACCCCGCAGATGCAGCTGGCGCATGCCCTGAAAGATGCCCGGCTGGCGCTTTCCCTGGCCGAGCCGCACACCATGCCGGGGCTGGAAAACATCGCCGAACTGTGGCAGCAGGCGGCGGACGCGGGATATGCCGGAGAGGATTTGTCTGCGGTATATCAGTGGCTGTCGCCGTCGTCAAAAGCGTAGTTTCCTACCCACGCCTGGAAAGAAGTGGCCATGGTGGCCACTTATCCTGGCGGATGGGGCATCAATTCGAATCTACCGTACGTTAACTTAAGCTATCAATCCATTCGCTCTGGCGTGGATTCAGCCGGCGATAACAGTGTACCGACACCGCCAGCTGCGTCAGGTCGGTGAAGACCATCGGATCGAGCTGTATATGCTTTTTAATTTGCTGCAGCCGATAGGTGAGCGTATTACGATGAATCCCCAACAGCAGCGACGTTTTGCCCGGTTCGGCATTATTGGCAATAAAGCTGCTCAGGGTATCCAGCAGCACTTCGCCGGAATCATGCTCAAGCAGCTGGCGTACGTTATTGATAAAAAAATTGACCATATAGCTGTCTTCCAGCACCCTGAACAGGCAGAGCATTGCCATTTCGCGAAAGTAGTAGATCTGCCGCTGCGGCTGCACTTTGCTACCCACTTCGATCACCGAGCGGGCGAACCGAATGGCCTCGCGAATGTCCGGGGCGCTGTCCGCCTGCACGCCAATCCCGATATGGTAATGGCTTATCTGATTACTCAGTACAAACTCAATGCCCCGCAGCAGGGTTTCCTGGGCTTCGCTTAGCGCGTTGAGGATCAATATTTCATGGCTGCCCAGCAAAATAACGTCACTTACGCCGGAGAGCTGCGAGAATTCCCGCAACAGCGTACTCAGTATGTCGCTTAACTGATGCTGTTCGACCTGCACGGTCACTACGATCGGAACCCGCGGTGTATCAAAATCGAAACCAAGTTCCAGCAGGCGATGAAGCGCTTCTTGCCCGGCGGGCGTAGCCCCTTGTTCCAGATACTGACAAAACAAGGTGTCACGCAGACGTTGCCGCCAGTTGGTTTCCCGCATCTCTATGGCCTGGCGGACCAGCAGTTCGGCGGTGAGCACCGCCAGTTCAGCATAGCGGCTTATCGCCGCGGGATCGCCGCTGATGCCTACCACCATCACCACGCGATCGTCATAGATAATGGGATGATTAATACCAGGATGCACGTTGTGAAAACGCGCGGCTTCCGCGGCGTTGTTAATACAAATGCGTTTCCCGGTGCGTATTACCTCCCGGGCGACTTCATGCTGTTCGCCGATACGATGCCGTTCACCTGAGGCAATGATCTGTCCATGATGGTCAATCACATTCACGTTATGATGAATTATCGCCATTGCCCGGGCGACAATTTCATTAGCCAGCGCTGTTGTAATAATCATACAGTTATCCGCTTATGTGCCTCTCCGCGCCACCCGCTCAGAAAGGTTCGTAGAACATTCTCCGCGGCGTCGGCGAGGAGCGGTTCGCATGTGTTCATCGACTCTGCCAGCGCCATAGGGCGCTGGCAAATAGACCACATTGCGTCAATATGGTGTTGATATAATTGCCGGCTGCTCTCATCACGCCCGCCGCAAAGGGCCACAACCGGCACGCCATGGCGTGCGGCTTTGCCTGCCACGCCCACCGGAGCCTTACCAAAGGCGCTCTGCCGATCGAGCCAGCCTTCACCCACGATCGTCAGCGCGGCATCGCGAAGATGGTCGTCGGCGTTAAGCAGCTCCAGCACCAGGTCAATGCCCGGACGCAGCGTGGCGCCGGTATAGGCGATAAGCGCAGCCCCCATACCGCCCGCGGCCCCGGCGCCGGGCCGCTCGCTGACGTCGAATCCGAGGGTTTGCGTAAGCAGCTGGCTATAATGCGCCATTCCCGCCTCCAGTTCGCAGAGCGCCGCCTCGTCCGCGCCTTTCTGCGCCCCATACACCCAGGTGGCGCCATGCTCGCCAAGCAGAGGGTTAGTGACATCGCAGGAGACCTGTATTTCGCTTTGCTGTAGACGCGGGTCCAGACCGCTCAAATCGATGCGCTGAATATGCGCCAGGTCCTGACCTGCCGCGGGAGCCGGCAGCAGGGTGCCGTCCTTACGCCAGAATCGTGCGCCGAGCGCCTGGGCAAAACCGATGCCGCCATCGTTGGTCGCGCTGCCGCCCAGGCCGATAATCAAGTGCCGACACCCGGCGTCCAGCGCCGCCTTTACCTGTTCGCCCAGCCCGTAGCTGCTGGCCTGACGCACATCCCGCTGCGCTGGCGGCGTGAGTTCGAGCCCACAGCTTTGCGCCATCTCGATAATGGCCCGCTCGCCGGGCAGGATCAGGAAATCCGCCTGCAGGAAGAGCCCATAAGGCGAGGTACAGCGCTGCTGTTGCCACACCGCCCCTTTAAGCAACGGACTATCCGCCAGAGTCGACAGCAGTCCCTCTCCGCCGTCGGACACGGGCATTTCGACCAGCTCCAGCGTCTGGTCAACCCGGCGCAATCCCTGGGCTACCGCTGCGCAAGCGGCCTGCGCGCTGCAGCTACCTTTAAACGAATCCAGCGCGATAACAATCTTCATACGTTCTCCTGCGTTAATGCGCTTTGCGCGGCGTTTTATCGGTGGTCATGAGCTGTAATAACATCCCCAGCAGCGCACATCCCGCCATGGTAAAGAAGGCGTAGATATAACCCGCTGGATTTTCCCAGCCGCCGCCAAACTGAATGAGCCAGCCCATAAGCAATGGCGAAATGCCGCCGCCGATAAACATCGCCGTGGTGATAATTCCGTTAGCGGTAGAGGTGGCGCGTTCTTCGGCGGAGTCCGACGCCATGGCGTAGTAGATAGGCCACACGGCGTTGGCCACCAGGCCAAAAAATAGCTGAATGGCGATAAGGCGCGGCATATTGGTGGCGAAATAGAACAGCGCAATGCCGATACTCATCCACAGACCGCAGACGATCAGGGTTCGTTTACGGCCAAAGCTATCCGACAGCCAGGGCCAGATTACCTGACCCAGGGTACCGGTAAGCGTGAAGATAATACTCAGCCCGGCGGACGCCGCCAGCGACAGGCCGGAGACGTGATAAAGATACGGGGGCAGTACAACGTTAATGCCCATATAGACGATTTGCGTCAGCAGGGTATTGCCCGCCGTCAGCGAAATATTGCGGTTGCGCAGGGTGCGTAAAAAGGTCTTCATCCCTTCGCCTTTGGCGACATGGCTGCTTTCCTGCGTCGCCGGGCGCGTCAACCCCTGGCTGTCGATATGCTGATAAAGCGTGTTGATGCGGTCGGCGGTAGAATATTTTGCCCAGAAGATCATTAGCGGGATGGCGACGAGCAGCGCCAGCAGGAAGCAGTAGCGCCAGCTGCCTTCGCCAAACGTGGGCAACAACCAGCCCCCCCCCCCCCCCCCCCCCCACCGCCCC
>NZ_GL882815.1:18866-21817 GCF_000195655.1 Klebsiella sp. MS 92-3 | reverse complement strand
GATAGCCGGTATGATGCCCCCCCAGCGCAACCCCTCGCTTCTCTTTCGGCCACCACTCCGCGGTGTTGCTGACGCCGACGGGTTCGCCCCAGCCGGCCCCAAGGTTGACGCCCACGCGCAGCAGCACAAAGGCCGTCAGCCCGTGGCTGATCGCTTTAATCCCGGAAATAAAAGACAGCGCGGTATAGCCCAGCACCAGCGGTACCTGAAAGCGCGCTCGTTTCCAGCCAGACCCGTAGCGATCGCTCCAGATGGAGCCGGGAATATCCAGCACCGCAAGGGCTACCATGATCAGGGCGACGATATTGCCCCACTGTTCCGGCGAGAGCGAGAACTCCTTAGAGATGACCGGGCCAAGGCGCAGGATCATCTCGCGATCGTAGGCGTTAAGCACCCAGATTAGCCAGCAAACCAGTAGCGAAACCCAGGAGAAGCGATGTATCAGCCGCTTTTTGCCACGTTGTTCGCCGGCAGGTGTGTGATTGATTGTTGTCATAGTCGTGTTTACTCCGCGGCGTCGCGACAGCATGATGCGCGCCGCCTGGTGTCAGGGTCAGAGTCAGTTCGCCGGGTATTATTGTTATCGCGGCGAGCCGGTGGTTCGTTTAGCCGGCGAAGCGCCGTTCTGCTACGCCGGTCACGCCCAGGTCGTAAATGGCGAACAGGCTGCCGCGCAGCTGATTATCTTCCGGGAAACGCGGCAGGGGCGGCTGCGCCATGGAGGTGACGTACAGCACATCAAGGTTTTCGCCGCCGAACATCACGCTGGTCACTTTTTTCACCGGCATCTCAATGATGCGATCGACCTTGCCCTCCGGGGTATAGCGCACCAGCTTGCCCGCGTAGACCAGCGCGTTCCACAGATAGCCTTCGCTGTCCACGGTGGCGCCGTCCGCCGCGCCGCCTTCGCTGCTATCGACATGGCAAAAGACCCGTTCGCCGGAAAGATCGCCGGTCGCGGTGTTGTAGTCCCAGGCGCAGATTTCGCCCGTCCAGGTATCGGCAAAATAGAAGGTCTCGCCGGAGGGGCTCCAGCAGGGGGCGTTAGAGACGATAATGTCTTTCTTCAGCACGTGCAGGGACAGATCGGGGTCCAGGCGATATAGCGCGCCGCTCGGTTCCTCTTCGCGCATATCCATTGACCCGAACAGAAAGCGTCCCTGACGATCGACTTTGCCGTCGTTGAGCCGGTTAAAGGGTCGGTCCGCTTCCGGATGGTGCAACAGCGTCAGCTCGCCGCTGGCGAAGTCGAGCAGATGAACGCCATTCTGCAGCGCCACCACCGCGCCTTCGCCGCTCTGGCGCATGGCGAAAGAGCCAATTTTCTGTCGCACGTCCCAGCTCTTGATCGCGCCGCCCTGCGCGTTGCAGGCGAACAGGCGCCCGTCGAGGCTGTCCACCCACCAAAGACGCTGCTGTTCGACATCCCAGACCGGGCTTTCGCCGAGTCGGGTTTTTAAATCCAGTAACACTTCAATGCGCATAATGGCCTCCTGATTACACTTTTTCGCCGTGGGCCTGTTTCGCCGATACGGAGCCTGGGGATGAGGAACTTTTGAGAAACAGGGACACCAGCGCGCCGATAATCAGTAGCGCGACAGCGAACCATAAGCCGGACGTTGCCGCACCGGTGCGGTCCTCAAACGCGCCGAGAATAAACGGCCCGAGAAAGCCCCCGCACAGCCCGAGGCAGTTGAGCAGGCCGAAGCTGCCCGCCAGCATATGCCCGCTCATGATGGACGGGAGCCAGTTAAAGATGATGGATTGCATAGCGAAGAACATGAAAGCGGCCAGCGAGAAGCCAAGCAGCGCCACACCGTGGCCGGCAATGGCGCCAATCGCCATGCCGGTCGCCATGACCAGATATCCGGCCATCAGCATGCTGCGGGAACGCTGTTCCGTGCGGGCGAATCGCGGCAGCAGGATCCCACCCGCGGCGGCGGCAATCCACGGGATGGCGGTCAGCAGACCAATCTGCAGCGGAGTAAGCTGGCCCCAGCTACCGATGATCCCCGGCAGGAAATAACTCAGGCCGTAAACCGAAAACTGGTGGGTAAAGTAAATCAGCACCAGCAACAAAAACACTCGGGTGGACAGCGCGGTTTTCAGGGAGAAACGGCTCGGCGTATGGCGCGTTTCCTCGGCTTCTTTCGCCAGTACCGCGTTAATGGCTTGCACATCGTCGCTGTCCAGCCAGCGGGCGTCGGCTGGTTTATCCGGCAGTCTGCGCCAGACGACGAACGCCAGCGCTATCGCAGGCAGCCCTTCGATAAAGAACATCCACTGCCAGCCGTGCCAGCCGGACATGCCATCAAGGCTTAATAACAATCCGCCCAGCGGCGCGCCGATAATATTGGCCAGACAGACCCCCAGCAGGAACAGGCCGGTGGCTTTTGCGCGCTCTTCGCGGCCAAACCAGAGGGTGAGGTAGTAAATAATGCCCGGATAGAGTCCCGCTTCGGCGGCGCCGAGCAGAAGGCGCATCACGTAAAAGGACGTAGGCCCGGTGACAAACGCCATACCGCAGGAGAGGATGCCCCAGGTAATCATGATGCGAGCTATCCAGCGCCGTGCGCCAATCCGGGTGAGAAACAGGTTACTGGGGATCTCCAGCACTGCGTAGGTGAGAAAAAACAACCCGGCCCCGAGGCCGAATGCGGTTGCGGAAAGGCCGATATCCACCGACATGGTCGCTTTCGCCATGCCAATATTGGTACGATCAATAAAGCTGATGATGTACGCCACGATAAGCAGCGGCATCAAATGGCGGTAGATTTTTTTATGGGTGCGTTGCAGCTGCGTCCCGTTTACCGCCTTTTCATTTATTGCGGACATGGTTATTATTTCCCCGTATTCGTGGTCAGAAGCCTTGCCGGGATCGAGACGATCCCGTTCGTCAGCTCACAGGTTGTCGCCGGGTGCTGACCCGAACGACGCCCCCCCCCCCCCCC
>NZ_GL882815.1:14098-18772 GCF_000195655.1 Klebsiella sp. MS 92-3 | reverse complement strand
CGTCTTTTGCTAAGCGCCTTCGCGCTCGAACAGCATAGAAATCCCCTGGCCGCCGCCGATGCACATGGTGGCCAGACCAGTGCGTGCGCCGCTGCGCGCCATTTCATACATCAGTTTGACCGGCAGAATCGCACCGCTGGCGCCTACCGGGTGGCCGAGGGCGATCGCGCCGCCGTTGACGTTAACGCGGGCCGGGTCGAGACGCAGATCGTTCATCACCGCCAGCGCCTGAGCGGCGAAGGCCTCGTTGAGTTCAATTAAATCAATGGACTGCACATCTATATTGAGACGGTCCATCAGGCGTCGGGTGGCGGGAGAGGGACCAAACCCCATAATCTCCGCTCCGCAGCCGGCGACCGCCCAGCCGCGAATGCGCATGCGCGGGGCTAAGCCGCGTTTTTCCGCCTGCTGGCGGGTCATCATCACCAGCGCCGCCGCGCCGTCGTTAATGCCCGATGAGTTGGCCGCCGTCACCACGCCGTCGGCTTTAAACGCCGGACGCAGCGTGGCGAGCTTTTCACGCGGGGTGTCGCGCGGGTGTTCATCGGTCGCAAACAGGCGGGTCGCTTTTTTGCCGTCCGGCACCTCAAGGGCCAGGATCTGCTCGCGAAAGCGACCCTCCGCGATCGCCTTCAGCGCCTTCTGCTGGCTCGACCAGGCGAAATCGTCCATCGCTTCGCGGGTAATACCGAAGCGTTGCGCGACGTTTTCCGCGGTGATGCCGTTGTGATAAGGGCCTTCCGGCCAGGTGAGAATGGAGATCAGGCCATCTTCCAGCTCGCCGTGGCCCATGCGATAGCCATCGCGCGCTTTACGCAGGTAGTAGGGCAGCTGGGTCATATTTTCAGTGCCGCAGGCGACGACCACCTCGGCCTGGCCGCTTTGCAGCTGCATCATGCCGTCCGCCAGGGCCTGAAGTCCGGAGCCGCACTGGCGGTTAACGGAATAGGCGGTGCTCTCCTGCGGGATCCCCGCGCGCAGCTGACAGATGCGGGCGATAAAACCGCTTTCGGCGATTTGCCCGACGTTGCCGACGATCGTTTCGTCGATATCCTGCGGCGCAATCCCGGCGCGGGCGATCGCTTCGCGAATGACGGCGGCCCCAAGGTCATGCTGATGGGTATGTTTAAGACTGCCGTTAAACGTGCCAATAGCGGTACGGACGCCGCTGACAATCACAATATCATTAGCCTGGGTCATTGTTTTTCTCCTTACAGCACCATGCCGCCGCCGACGTTAATCACTTCACCATTGATATAGCGCGCGCCATCGGACGCCAGAAACGCCACGCACTCGCCGACGTCTTTCGCCTCGCCGGCGTAACCCGCGGGGATTTTGCTGATCATGATTTGCCAGACGTTTTCCGGTACGCCGCGCGTCATGTCGGTATCGATAAAGCCCGGGCAGATGGCATTCACCGTGACACCTTTTTTCGCCAGTTCGCGGCAGGCGGTTTTGGTCATTCCCACCACGCCGGCTTTTGACGCCGAATAGTTGGTTTGCCCGACGTTGCCAAGCCAGCTGGCGGAAGCGATATTGATAATGCGGCCCGCACCGCGCTCGCGCATGCGGATAGCGGCCTGCTGCATACAGAGGAAAGTGCCTTTCAGGTTAACGTCGATAACCGTGTCCCAGTCCGCTTCCGTTAATTTATGCAGCATGGCGTCGCGGTTGATTCCGGCGTTATTCACCAGAATGTCTACCGGGCCAAACGCCTCTTCGGCCTGGGAAAACAGGGCTTCGACCTGCGTTTTTTCAGCGATATTGCAGCTGATAAACAGCGCCTGTGCGCCCGATTCGCGCAGGGAAGCGGCGGCGGCTTCGCCGTGTGCATCACGATCGGCGATAATCACTCGCGCGCCTTCCCGCGCAAGCACCTGGGCAATGCCAAAGCCGATACCGCGTGCGGCGCCGGTGACAATGGCGGTTTTACTGGCAAGTTTCATAGCAACGTTCCTTATGAGTCAGAGGATGAATTCCGGGACAGATGTTCCGCGAGACCGCAGGGCGGCGGGGCGAACAATCGGCTGTCCATAACCTGAAGATCCGCGGCGATCGCCGGATGAAAATCCATATGCGCCAGGATGTCGCGCTCAAGATCGATGCCGGGGGCGATTTCCGTCAGCACCGGTCCTTCCGGGCGCAGTTCGAAAACCGCCCGTTCGGTGACGTAATGCATGGTTTGTCCTTTGGCGCGGGCCAGTTCGCCGTTGTAAGAAATCTGGTTTACCCCGGCGACGAATTTACGCACTTCGCCTTCGCGGCGGATATGCAGCGCCCCGTGTTCACAGGCGATCTCCAGCCCCTTGGCGGTAAAAGAGGAGCAGAACACGACGTGGCGGGCATTCTGGGTGATATCGATAAAACCGCCCGCGCCGGGGCAGGATGCGCCGAGCCGTGTGGCATTGACGTGCCCGTGTGGGTCCATCTCGCCGGCGCCCATAAAGGTGATGTCGACCCCTGCGCCGTTGTAGTAGAGCATTTGATCCTGGTGGCTAATCATCGCGCTCAGATTACGGCCGATACCGAAATCCACGCCACCCGCCTGCTGCCCGCCGTAGATCCCTGACTCGACGGTGATGGTGACCTGCTCGCCGAGCTGTTCCTCATGAATGATGGCGCCAATCACGTCATTGGGTATACCGGTGCCGAGATTGATGACGCAGCCGGGGGTCAGATAGCGGCAGGCAATCCGCCCGATAAGCTTGCGCAGGTCCAGCGGCAGCGGCGCATTTTGCACGGCGGGCAGCTGGATATCGCCGCACAGCGCTGGGTCGAAGGCCCAGCTTGAAGTCTGGCGGTGATCCGTCTGCGGCTCTTCGCACACCACAATGGCGTCGATCAGGTTGCCGGGAACGGTGATGCTTTTCGGATGCAGCGAGCCTTTCGCTACGCGATATTTCACCTGTGCCAGCACCTTCGCCCCGTAGCGTCTGGCGGCGAGAACGGCGTGCAGGACTTCCAGCTTCATCACCTCTTCATCGGTCGTGAGGTTGCCGTCTTCATCAGCATGGGTGCCGCGCACAATGACCACGTCCAGAGGAAGAGCCGGATAAAACAGATATTCGTCGCCGCGAAACGTGACGTGCTCGATCAGATTGGGTCGTTCGCGGGTGCGGGCGTTCATCCTTCCGCCCTCTATGCGCGGATCGACAAAGGTACCGAGACCGACGGGAGAAAGCCGCCCCGGCAGTCCGGCGGCCATCGCGCTATAGAGATGAACGATCTGCCCCTGCGGCAGGCACCAGGCTTCCACTTCGTTGTTGTTGATCATCGCCATCCAGCGCGGCGCCAGGCCCCAGTGCGAACCGATAAGGCGGGTCACCATACCCGGATGGGCAAAGTGCTGGATACCGCGCTGGCGATCGCTTTGCCCCGCGGCATGCAGTAGCGTCAGGTCACGCGGTTCGCCCGCGGTCAGAAAGCGCGCTTCGATGGCGCTTAAAATGGACTCCGCCGCGCCGATAAGCGTCATCCCGACGGTGCAGACGGTGTCGCCGCTGGCGACCCACCGCGCCGCCTCATGGGCGTCGATAAATTTGCTGCTCACTTTTTATCCTCCGTTGATAGCGTGATGATGGATTCTGCGAGACGCGTTTTGAGCTGCTGTTTACTCACTTTGCCGTTGTGGGTACGCGGTAAAGCACGGGTGAAAATAATGCGCGCCGGTAGCTTAAAACGGGCGATTTTGACCTTCAGCCAGTCGAGGATCTCTTCGCTGGTCAGGTGATGCTGGCCATCCGGCACGATAAACGCCACGGGCTCTTCGCCGTAGACCGGGCTGGGGGTCGGGATGACGGCAACTTCCCGTACTCCCCGATAGGTAGAGAGAATGTTTTCCAGCTCCAGTGAGTAAATTTTCTCGCCGCCGCGATTGATCATGTCCTTGCTGCGGTCTTTGATGTACAGCCAGCCTTCGTCGTCGAGATAGCCCAGATCGCCGGTACAAAACCAGCCCTGCGCATCGCAGCTCGGGCGTCGCTCGCTGTGCTGCCAGTATTCGCGGATCACCACATCGCCTTTTAGCCAGATATGGCCGATTTGCCCGGCGGGGAGGGGCTGCTGGCGATCGTTGCGGATGGTAATGGCGAGACCCGGGATCGCCTGACCTGAACTGCCGCATTTATCGCTGCCCCAGACGTCGCCCGGAAAAATCGTCGCAGGCGAGGTCGTTTCGGTGAGGCCGTAGATCGGCTGAATCGCGGTATGCGGGAACAGGGTTTTTAACTCCTTGATCAGTCCATCGCTCAGGTGGCCCGCGCCGCAGGCAATCGTGCGCAATGCCGGAAAATCGCCGGGATGGCTGGCGCTCTGCTCACGCGCAGCCTGACAAAGAAGGATAAAAATGGTGGGCGAGCCGTGCAGAAAGGTAATGTTCTGCTCGCGCAGGGTGGTGATCACCTGCGGGGCATTGAACCGATGCTGCAGCCAGATGCTCGCGCCGAGGCTAATAAACAGCGCCAGCAGCGCCGACAGGCCGGTGATGTGATAGATAGGTACCGCCAGAATGGTGCTATCCGCGGCGGTGAGATTCAGTTTTTGCGTATAGGCGTCAATCGCGCAGAGCAGGTTATTGTGGGTGATAATCGCCCCTTTAGGCTCTCCGGTGGTGCCGGAGGTGAACATCATCACCGCCGTATCGTCGCGGTTAACCGGGACCGGCGGGGGGGGGGG
>NZ_GL882815.1:0-13997 GCF_000195655.1 Klebsiella sp. MS 92-3 | reverse complement strand
GGGCGGGTCAGCGGTTCGGGAAGGCAGAGCGCCTGCCATTCGCTGAGTGAAATCGCACGCGCGTCAGGGGTGTTTTTCAGCCAGTCCTGTACGGTCGCATCGAACAGGACAACCCGGGGAGCGATATGGCCTACCAGCGCCTCGCTTTCGGCCTGCTTAAGCTTGGTGCTGAACGGCACCACTTCGATGCCCAAACCCAGCGCGGCAAAAAGGACTTCGCAAAAAGCGGGGTGATTGCCCCAGGCCAGCAGAATACGGTCGCCTTTGCGCAGCGACCAGCCGCGATCAAGCTGCGCCATCGCCCGCTGTACCCGCAGATGAAAATCGCGGTACAGATAGCGCCGATCCTCAAACGCCAGCGCCAGGGCATCCGGGCTGCGGGCGGCGCTGCGGCTCAGGGCCTGGTACAGATTCTGGAAGTCGGCGGAGGTGCTGTTCATGTGTCTCTCCTGATATCGCGTATTGAGTAGGAGTAGTCTGGGGAAATTCAGGAGAGGAAATTGCCGAATGGCTCACAATAGAAAATCAACAAAACAGAAGCAATTTTGTAACATTGCACAATGGGCAGGAGAGACCGGGTGGGGGAGAGATATCTGCGAATCAAACCGACGTGAATAATGCCAGAGGACGCTATCTTTTAGACCCGTATTAACCGGGCCTAAAAGAGTGAAGGGGTCAGCCCTGCCGCTTAGCGTTTACAGGCATCGAACTCGAGCCGTTCGCCATCGGGGCCGCGAATAAGCAGGAAGCGCACGTTGTCTTCTTCTATCGGCCCTTCATCGAGCGGATAACCGAGCGCCGCCAGCCGCTGCTGCACCGCATCCAGGTCGCTGACTTCCAGCGCCAGATGATCGATACCGCAGCGAGGGGCGTCAAAGGGCGTTCCAGCGGGAAGCTGATACAGCTCGAGGACGGCGCCCGCCATTTCCAGGAACGCAACTTCAATAGTGCCCTGTGGCGATGGCTTGCTAAACCGCTGCTGGCGCTGAAAGCCCAGCGGTTCATAGAAGGCAAGCGAACGCGTTAAGTCACTGACCTGATAGCCAATATGAGCAATCGTGTTGATAAGTTCGCGCATGTTATACCCCCTTACGCACGCACCAGAAGCCGTAGAAAGCGACATACACAAAGCACAGGAGCGGAGCGATAAAGGCGATTTGCATATTGCCGCCGTTCATATCCGAGATAATGCCCATCACCAGAGGAATTACGGCCCCGCCGATAATCGACATCACCACGATCGAGCCTGCGGTCTGGGTATCTTTCCCCATCCCTTTGATCACCAGACCAAAGTTCGTCGGCCAGCATGGCGCCATACAGAAGCTGACCAGAATGAGCGCATAGACCGCCAGCATTGAACCGCTGAAAACGGCAATCAGTAACAGGGCGGTGGCGGCCAGGGCAAACGTTCCGAGCAGCATCGCCGGATTCAGACGGTTCATCAACCAGGTGGCCACGGTTTTTCCCACGGCGTAAATCACCAGAGAAGCCAGCAGCCAGTAAGTCGCGGAGTGCTCGCTGGTGCCTTGCTGCACGAGCTGCACAAAGCGAATCGTGAAGCTCCATACGCCAACCTGGGCGCCGACGTACAAAAACTGCGACAGGATCCCGAGGCGAAAGCGCGGGATAGCAAACAGGCGTTTCAGCGTTGGCCCCATGCTTTCCGTCGGGAGTTGCTGTTGTTGAGCGGGCGCGCCCTTGCACGACGGGAATTTAATAAACACGAACACCAGCGCCAGCACCACCAGTACGGAGCCGATAATCAGATAGGGCCCGACCACCTGACCAACCATCTGATGGCGTGCAACGTCTGCAGCGGCGGCGGGCATCGCCAGCAGTTGTTCATGACTCGGATCGTTTTCGCCAAAGACCATCAGCTGGCCAATTAATACGCCGGAGATCACGCCCAGCGAGTTGAAGATCTGCGAAAAGTTAATACGCTGGGTGGAGGATTGAATCGGACCCAGCAGGCTGGAGTAGGTGTTTGCCGACGTTTCCAGAAAAGAGAGTCCGCAGGCGATCACTCCGAGGCAGGCGAGGAATGCGCCGTAGGTCATGATCTGTGCGGCCGGAACGAACAGGAAGCAGCCGAGGGCGTACAGGCACAGCCCAATAATAATCGCCGCTTTATAGGAAAAACGCTTAATCAGCGCCGCCGCGGGCAGGGCGACAAAAAAGTAGCCGAGGAAAAAAATCGACTGCACCAGCGCTGTCTGGGTATCCGTTAAATCGAAGCCCTTTTTAAACTGGGCGATCAAAATATCATTCAGGTTGCCCGCCATCCCCCATAGCGCAAACAGGCAACAGACCAGTAAAAATTGCAGCCAGGGGGTATGGGGTAAATACGCACTGGTGTCCAGTTTTTCTTTTTGGACCGCTGCGTTATCGACCTTATCCGTGATTAGCGTACTCATTGAGCTATCCTCTTAATGTTTTTTATACAGTAGGGTTTATGCCATTTCATAATCAGCGGCGGCACGGAGAAGCCGTTCCTGTGCCTCCAGGTACTCAGGTAAAGATGAGGCGCCTTGCTTTTCGACACTGACGGCGGCATAGGCCGCCGCGAATCGGGCTGCGGCCTGTAGCGGTTCCCCGCAGGCCAGCCGCGCCGCCAGCGCGCCGTTGAAGGCATCGCCCGCACCGGTAGTGTCGCGGGGGTGAGAAGGAAAGCAGGGAATAGGGGATTTCACCCCATGCTCGCTCAACAGGGCGCCGCTGGCGCCGAGAGTGATAATGACGTTGCGCGCGCCCTGAGCATGTAACACGTCGGCGGCCTCAGCCGCGGCCGTCAGACTGTCAACCCGGCGTCCGGTCATTAACCCGGCCTCCGTGGCGTTCGGTGTAAGTAAATCCACTTTGCGTAGAAGGGCGTGCTCAACGGGCTGCCAGGGCGCGGGATTGAGTATTACCAGGGCCCCGGCTTGTTTGCCGGCGTCTATGACCTGTTCAATAGCAGAAAGATTGTTCTCCAGCTGAACCAGAACCACATCCGCGCAGCCGATAGCGGGAATGCAGCCGGCGATTTCATCATCGGTCACCGTCATATTCGCGCCGGGATCGACGGCAATCATGTTTTCGGCATCGTTACCGGCGACATAAATCAGCGCATTGCCGGTGGGGATCTCTTCGGCGACCAGCAGCGTCACAGCATTGAAGCCCACGCCTTTCAGATGACGGCGGGCAAAATGGCCGAAGGTGTCATTGCCAATCTTGCCGATATAGTGGACATTTGCTCCCGCTTTTAGCGCGGCGGTGGCCTGGTTCGCCCCTTTACCTCCGGCGCTGGTCATACTTCCGCAGGCCACTAACGACTCACCTGGTACCGGAAAGCGATCCACCCTGGCGACCATGTCGAAATTGAATGAACCAAAAACACAGACTTTTCCTGACATCATTCGCTCCTCTATACCAGCTCGGGGGAGTGCAGCGCGGCGGACAGTTCGCGGGACATGGTTTCCCAGGCCAGCTCGAGCGGCATATCAGCGCGGAATAAACCGCTGCTGCCCATCACTAATATCTGTGCGCCGGCGCCCAGCAGCGCGCGGTAGGTGTTGCGGTTACAGGAGCCATCGACTTCCAGCAAGAAGCGGAGGCTGCCGGTCTCTTTGAGCTGATGAAGCTGCGTAATTTTGGCGAGCATTTCAGGAATAAACGGCTGACCGGCATAGCCTGGGTCGACGGTCATCACCGTCACCTTATCGAGCAGATGCAGATAGTGCTGGATGCTCTCAACCGGTGTGGCGGGATTGAGCACCATTCCCACCTCTTTCCCCGCCTGACGAAGCATATTGATAACCCGGAACGCTTCGCGGCAGATGGTCTCCGGATGCAGTGAGAAGGCGTCTGCGCCGGCGTCTAACAGCGCCGGTATAAACGAAGCGGGCGCTTCGACCATCAGATGGACATCGATAGGAAGCGAGGTGTAGGGACGGATCTGCGCCACAAAGCTGGCCGACAACGCCAGATTTTTGACATAGTGGCCGTCCATGATGTCGACATGCAGCCTGTCGGCTTTGCTGTTTAGAAAGCGCAGCTGTTCCGTCCGCTTCATCATGTCCATACACATCAGCGAGGGAGAAAGGTAATAACGCATAAGGCCTCATTTATTCCGGTGGTGGCTGAATTCAGGCAAAGTCTGGCCCTGCCGCGGTAAGCAGCGTTTCGACATTGCGCGTATTAACCGTCACGTCATGACGGCGTACTCAGGCGATTTGCAGGCTGACGTTATGCCAGGTCATCTCTTTTTCCAGCAGCGGATCGACAAACCTTTCAGTCACCAGACAGTCCAGCTCGCCCAGTCCGCCGATACGTGCGACGCCTGTTCGCCCCAGCTTGCTGCCGTCGACCAAAGCCACAGTCTGACGGGCGGCCAGCAGCATCTGTTTCAGCAGGGCGGCGTGGGCTTGCGTACCCGCATACAAGCCGCTATCGCGCTCCAGCCCCTGGCAGGAGAAAAAGAGCGTATCAATGGCATATTCGCGTAGCGTTCGTGAGGCGGTTTCCCCGAAGAACGACTCTTCGGTCGGGGAGAAATCGCCCCCCAGCCCGACGAGATGCAACGAGCGTCGGCTCATCAGAGTTTGTAAGATGCGAATGGAGGGCGTAATCACCGTCAACGCCATCTCCGGCATCTGCCGGGCCAAAAACCAGCTGGTGCTACTCCCGTCAAGGACAATGGTCTGTCCCGGTTGGAGAAACTGCAGTGCTTTACGGGCCACGCGCATTTTGCCTTCGCTGTGCAGCAGCGTTCTGTGCTGAAAGCTTCCCTGGCTATCTTCAACTGGCAGGGCGGATGCCGCCGCCCGGGTCGCCGGCAGCGGATTTTCCGCCGCCAGCGCTCCACCGTGGCTTCGGGTTAAGATCCCTTTGCGTTCCAGCTCGCTCAGATCGCGGCGAATCGTTTCCCTGGAGACCCGAGTCGCTTGCGCAATCTCATTCACCCGCATGACGCCGTGTTGGCCCAGCAGTTCAACAATCAAACGATGACGTTCCAGCGGCAACATAGCTCTCTCCTGAAGTACATAATCAGATTACTTTTCCCTTGCGCAGAGCGTTGAGACCTCGGGAATGTCCCACGAAGGCAAGCTATCCGCAGCCGAACACTGTGATAGCGCACGCATTTCGCTTCACTTCCGTCAGCGGTTTGCGCTATTTCGCCCGTGATTCAGGCATAAACAAAAACAAACAAAAATAAATGCAAGATTGCTTTTGCGCCCATTTATGCCCGATTACGCCTGCTCTGCAAGGTTAACGCTTATTTCCTGCTGCTAATTAAAAACAAATGAAAATAAAAAAATGCTTCTTTGATCACGTTATTTTCATTTAATGCGTTTTTAAATGGATTTAAGCCAAATATCAGCATTAAATGAAAGCAATTAAAAACAAAGGACAGGATAAGACCATGAATGAAACAACCCGTCGTTTTGCACGTTTAGTTGATCTGAGCGCAGTTCAGGCCACCAGTACCGAAGCGGATGTTCGCGCCTGCGCCGAGCTGGCTGCCAGATACAACATTATTTCCGTCCACGTACTGCCTTGCTGGACGCGCTTTCTCAGTACGTTGCTGCCGCAGCAGGGTACGGGAGAGGTGATGATTGGCGGTCCGGTCGGCTTTCCCGGCGGTGGGCATACCACCGATACCAAGGTTCAGGAAGTGCGGCAGCTGATTGCCGACGGCGCTCGGGAAGTGGATATGGTCGTGAATATCGGCAAAGTGCTCTCCGGCGATTATGACTATGTGCGCGAAGATTTGCGCCGCGTGGTGGAAGCCGCCGCCCCGGTACCGGCCAAAGTGATCCTTGAAACGCACTATCTTAATGAGGAGCAGATTCGTCGCGTGTGCGAAATTGCCGTAGAGGTGGGGATGAAGTGGGTCAAAACCTCTACCGGCTGGGCGCCCACCGGCGCCACGGTGGAAAAAGTCAGCATCATCGCCGACCAGCTTAAAGGCCGAATCGATATCAAAGGCGCCGGGGGCATTCGCGATCTGGCCACGGTGCGTGCGCTGTACCAGCTTGGCGTGCGCCGCTTTGGCATGAGCCATGGCGCGGTAACCAAGGTGCTGGCTGAACTGGAGCAGCACCCGGAACGTTTTCCCGAGCTGAACGCCGATTAAACTGAGAGACCGCGGGCCTGGTGGCCCGCCTTAAGACGTCACCGGAGTTAGTGATGAAAGATAAAATACTCACGATTGATGTTGGCACTGGCAGTACCCGCGCCGCTATTGTGCGCATTGACGGCGCGATGATCGGCTTTGCGCAAAGAGAGTATGAGCAAACCACGCCGCGTGCAGGTTGGTCAGAACAGGCCCCGTCTTTATGGTGGCAGGCCGCCTGCGACTGTATACGCGAGGTGCTTTACCGCTATCCTGAAACGGCAGCGCAAATTGCGGTTATTGGTGCTTGCGGACAGATGCATGGCACCGTCCTTCTGGACGACCGTGGCGAGCTGGTGGAGGATAGGGCGTTGCTGTGGAATGATAAGCGCAGCCAGCCGCAAGTTGACGCCTTTAACGCGCGCGAAGGTTGGGAAAAGTGGCTGGCGCATTTGAATAATCCGCCTGCGGCAGCATGGCCCGCTTTCAAGTTAGCCTGGTGGCGCGAAAATCATCCGGATCGCTGGTCGCAGCTCGCCAAAGTATTAATGCCGAAGGACTATATTAATTTCATGCTGACCGGTGCCATGGCGACCGATTATAGCGAAGCGTCGTGCTATTTCCTGATGGACAGCGAAACCCGTAGCTGGTCTTCGCAAGCCTGCGAAACGTTTGGTCTGCGGGTCGATCAGCTCCCGGAGCTTAAACTTTCCAGCGACATCATCGGCCAGGTGACGCAGCGCGCAGCCGACCTGACGGGCCTGCCGGCGGGTATCCCGGTGGTTGCCGGGACGTCGGATATGGCGGCCTCTCTGCTGGGCTCGGGTGTGTATGAACCGGGGATGGCGTCTGATTCAACCGGCACGTCGACGCTGATGACGGTGGTGTCGCCGCGGCCGTTACACCATACGCTGGTTAATAATCTTCATCTTGCCAACGCGGCCTGGGGCGGATTTACGATCCTCGACGCCGGCGGCGATGCCGTTCGCTGGGCGCGGCTGGCACTTGCCGATAACCAGATTACGCATCCACAGCTTTTACAGGAAGCGGCGGCGGTGCCGGCGGGGGCAGAAGGGCTGCTGTTTCTTCCCTATCTGACGGGAGAACGTCTGGCCGAACACACGAACTCGCGGGCACAGTTTTTTGGCCTGCAGCGCAAGCATCGCCGCGGACATTTATTCCGCGCCGTTCTTGAAGGGGTGGCCTTTGCGTCCTGGCGCAATCTTCGCCAGCTGCAAAAGTGCGGGCTGTATCCGCAACAAATGATCGCTTCCGGCGGCGGCGCGCGCAGCTCGCTGTGGCTTGAAATCAAAGCCGCGGCGTACAATCTGCCGATATTATCTACGCGTAATCAGGAGAATGGCGTCACCGGATGCGGTATTATCGCCGGGGTTGGCGTAGGGTTGTACGCCGATTTTGCCAGCGGCGTGCGGCAAACGGTGCAGTTCGACAAACTGATCTCACCGGATCCCCGTCTGCGGGATTATTACCACGCCTGCTGCGAGCTTTTTGATACGCTGTACCGGCAATCCGCTGCCTTATACGACAGGCTGGATGCGCTCAGCGTAGGACCCGTCTGATACGCAAAGGTAAGCCAGCGCCGCGACGCGCGTAACGAGCTGTAAAAAAGAGAGAGGCAGAATGTTTGCAGAAGAAAGACAGGAGAAGTTACTCGGTATTCTCAGGGAAAAACGCAAAGTTGCTGTTTCTGAGATGTGTGACGTCTTTAATGTATCTGGCGCTACCATTCGTGCCGATCTCCGCCAGCTGGAAGAGGAAGGGTTGCTGACCCGAACGCATGGCGGAGCCGTTCTTCGTACCCGAGCGAGCTTCGAACAAGCATCGGACGCCCGCGAAATTGTCAATCTCAGCGCGAAAGAACGGATCGGCCAGCGCGCGGCGGCGCTGGTTGAGGATGGCGATATAATCGTGCTGGATACCGGTACCACGACGCTGCATATCGCGCGCAATATTCGTGACAGACAGAACGTCACGGTGGTTACCAATGATTACCAAATCGCCCGGGAGCTTGAGGCCAGTCCCTCGATTCAAACGATTCTGCTCGGGGGGATCGTTAAGAAGGGATACCACTGCGTAGTGGCGATCAACGGACGTTCCATTCTCGACACGCTAAACGTCGATAAAGCATTTATGGGCACCAATTCGCTGTCGCTGAAACACGGCGCCTGCGTGGCCGATATCATGCTGGCAGAAACGAAACGAGGCATGGTGGAACACGCCAGTCAGGTGATTATTGTCTGCGACTATAGCAAGCTGAATAACACCTCGCTTGCCCAATTTACCGCAGCAGATCGCATTGACACCGTAGTGGTGGATCGTCTGCCTGATGACGTTCAGGCGTATCGTAATGCTGGCATTCAGGTGATCTCTCTGGATGAAGAGGAGCATCTTTAGTGCGCTGCTGTGACGTTGTCACTAACCAGCGCGTCGTAAAACCCCGTCCCTCAGGGCGGGGATAAAGTTCCGGGTATTCGACTCACGTGCCGGGGGATATCGAAGACCAGGCATGGTACAGGCGGTCCAGAATTGATTAAAGCTTACCCGCTGACTTTCTCAGTTCAGTAATATCCCTCTTGGGCGATTCCCCGAACATCCGCGTATATTCCCGGCTGAAATGGGACAGGCTTTCGTAACCGACCGCATAGGCTGCTGTGGTGACATCGTAATGTTCATTCAGCATCAGTCGCCTGGCTTCATTGAGGCGCAGCCATTTCTGATACCGTAGCGGGCTCATCCCCGCAAGCTGCCTGAAATGGTGGTGGAAAGAGGGCGTGCTCATTTGCACCCGACTTGCCAGTTCCTCGACGCGTAAAGGTGATGCAATATTGGTCTTTAACCAGTCGATAGCTTTACCGATACGGTAGCCATGGCCGTCGACTGCTGCAATCTGTCTGAGATGATCGGACTGATCGCTCATCAAAAGCCGGTAGTGTATCTCTCTTTGGATCAGCGGCCCGAGAACACGAATGGCTTCAGGTTCGTCAAGCAAAGAAAGCAGACGGCAGAAAGGCTCCAGCAAAGCATCGGTAATAGTACCTATCCCGACACTCGTTCCCGCGTCTCGTTTTTTGACCGGCGGCAGGCTTCCCTGGGCAATTAATTCCATTAGCACGCGCTGGTCAAGCTTATAGGCTACGCCGACGCAGGGCTGGGATGTCGAAGCCTGCAATATTTCCGAACTGGCCGGCAGGTCAAGAGAGGTTATCAGGAATTTTTCCGCATTATATTCATAAGGTTCACCCCCAACCCACATGATCTTCGCGCCATCGGCCACCAGAACGATACTGGGAGGGACCAGGCAGCTTACCGGGGGAGCGGGTTCGTTTCGGCGAAACAATTCGAGCCCTTCTACGGCGGTAGGGAAATCGCCGGTGCCGGGTGTGCGCTGTGCAATATCCCTCCATAGCTCACCCAGCAGTATTTCAACCGATTTGTCAGGAATCATTCTGTAATGCCCCACACTTTTGACCTCTTTTGAGGTTATCAACTTAGCAGCTATGAAAACTGAAATACACGCTTTGAGATTAGGTTCAGAGGATCAGGCAAATAATGCAGAGTATTTTAATAACACCTTATATTAAAGACATTCAAAATAATAACTCTGAAATGAGGCAGTGTCCTGAAATCAGGGTTCACCGCGAGCAAATCTAACCCGTTCAGGTTTAAGCCATTTTTTAACTGCCACGACGGTATCGCTGCGCTTGAGAAGTGGTTTGAAGAAATTGGTACGCCAACACGTCTTGAACAGCTGAACATCAAGGAAGCAGATCTGCCCGCTATCGTTGAGAACGTCCAGATCAATGTCAAAGCGTTTGGTATCGCCAGTGATTACCGGCCGAAAGTTGTAACTGAAATACTCATGCATGTTGTCTGAAATAGGTCCCTCAATATCCAATGAAAGGTTTTAATATCATGACGCTAATATCTTCGACGCGCTTTTTTAATGGCGCACTCCTTGCCGGGGCGATGGCTCTGATTTCAACAGAAGTTGCGGTGGCCCAGCCTGCACCAGGCACAGCAGATTCTTCAGGCCGTCTGGTTCAGACGTGGGATAAAACTTTCCCAAGGAGCGAAAAAGTGGATCATCAAAAAGTTACTTTTAAAAACCGTTACGGCATTACGCTGGCCGCAGATGTGTATCTTCCAAAAGATCGCGGGAACAAGAAGCTTGCTGCGCTTGTTATTTCCGGGCCTTTTGGCGCGGTAAAAGAGCAGGCCTCGGGTCTCTATGCTCAGACTTTAGCAGAGCGCGGATTCGTGACGCTGGCATTTGATCCGTCTTATACCGGTGAAAGCAGTGGTGAACCCCGCAATATTGCTTCACCCGATATCAATACCGAAGACTTTATGGCTGCAGTCGATTTTATGGGACTACAACCTTATGTGGATCGTGAACGTATCGGTGTCATCGGCATCTGCGGCATGGGGGGGATTGCCCTGAACGCTGTTGCCGTGGATAAGCGCGTAAAAGCGGTCGTTGCCAGCACCATGTATGATATGAGCCGCGTAATGTCAAAAGGCTACAATGACAGCGTAACACCGGAGCAACGCGAGCAGGCGCTGGAGAAGATGAGTCTTCAACGCTGGGAAGATGCAGCAAACGGCAAACCGGCATACCGGCATACCGGCATACCAGCCAGCCTATAATAAACTGAAGGGCGGTGAAGCACAGTTCCTCGTGGACTATGCGGACTACTACATGACTAAACGCGGCTATCATCCCCGAGCCGTCAACTCTGGCAATTCATGGTCCGTGACAACGCCGATGGCCTTTATGAATTTCCCGCTCATGACCTATATTAAGGAAATTTCTCCGCGCCCGATCCTGTTCATCCATGGTGAAAAGGCGCATTCGCTTTACTTCTCCAAAACGGCTTATGAAGCGGCAAATCAGCCAAAAGAGCTGCTGATTGTAAAAAATGCTACCCATGTTGATTTATATGATCGTATGGACAAGATCCCGTTCGATAACATCACTGCATTTTTCAACAAAAATCTTAATAAATAAGCCATAGCACCGTCCGGTGTTTTCAGATGCAGTGTCTGTGGGACAAACGACAGATACTGCTCTCTTAGCATGGGGTGTTGGGTATTCTATTGTTACTGATAAAGCTGGCACTAATTCCTGATGCGATATTAATTTCCGAATATTATCGAGTTAATCCTGCGACAGAAAAAAGCAACCGCATATGAAAGAGGAGAGGTATATGTACTGGAACCCTGAAGTATTAACAAGAATAGATGCGGCCGACGACCTGAAAATCGCACCGTATCATCCCGATATGAATACGACCGGTACGCCGACATGGATATGGGAAGTGAAGGTGGACAACCGACTTTTCGTCCGAGCCTATAGTGGTATCCGTTCAAAATGGTATCAGGCTGCATTGTCCCAGCAGGCAGGTAAGATACTGGCTATCGGACAGGAATTCGACGTACTGTTCGCAAAACCCTCGGACCCTGAGCTTGAAAGTAAAATTGATCAGGCTTACCTGAAAAAGTACTCCGGCAGCAGCTATGTTTCCGCAATGACAGGGATACGCGCCAGGGCAGCCACGATTGAGATTCTACCTTCGTGATGTCCTGTCAAAGTGATGCTGCCTGTACTGTGAGGCAAAATCTACCTGTTTAACGTTCATCTCCCTGAAACTGAAGGCACGTATGAAACCACTCTTTCCGAGCCTTCAGGTTTTTACATCCCTTTGTTGACTTATTCTGTAAAAAGATTACTTTTCAGGACATGAAAAAGATACTTATTATTGTACCCGATGGCGGTATGCTGTTTGAATCCGCCGGTATTGCTGACATTCTGATGCAGGCCAACCGCCTGCACCCGGAAGGTGCCCGGGAAATCTGCTACCAGGTCAAGCTAGCGACAACTCAACCGCATCAGGTTATCCATGGTCAGTCAGGTTTAAATCTGCTGGCCGACCATCGTCTGCATGAGATTGACCCTCGCGAGCCCCTCGATACCATCATGATTACCGGCAGAGGTCAAAACCCGCAGGAGGGGATGGCGGTGGTTGACTGGTTGCGCCTTGCCGCTCCCCATGCCCGCCGCATAGTCTCCATTTGCGGCGGTGCGATGCTGCTGGCGCAAACCGGACTGCTGGACGGCAGACGGGCCACTACCCACTGGAAGCTGCTGGAAACCATGCAGGCGGAATTCCCGCAGATCCGCGTCGAGGGCGGGCCGCTCTATATTCAGGACGAACATATCTGGACCTCTGGCGGGGTCAGTTCCGGCTTTGATCTTACGCTGGCGCTGGTTGAAGAAGACTATGGCTTCAGCCTGGCGCGCGATATCGCCCAGGACTTCGTCATGTATCTGCGTCGCCCGGGAGGCCAGCTGCAGTTTAGCCGCTATAACCTTCAGCAGACCGCCACCCAGGGCCCGATTAACGATCTGCTGGCGTGGTTGCTCGAAAACCTCACCGCCGACCTCAGCGTAGATAAGCTGGCGGAAAAAGTCGCCATGAGTCCGCGAAATTTCACCCGCGTCTTTACCCGGGAAACCGGCGCTTCGCCAGCGCGGTACGTCGCGGAAGCCCGCCTGGCCGCCGCGCGGCAGCGTTTGGAGCAGACTCACGAGACGCTGGATCGTATCGCCGAGCAAACGGGATTTGGCAGCAGTATTAACCTGCGACGCTTGTTTGAGAAACAGCTTAACCTCACTCCAGGTGAATATCGTCAACGATTTCACTGTCGCAAAATGGCGTAAAGTGATCCTTTTTTGTCATTTACGCCATAACCCGTCCGTCCTACTCTGACTCCAGCGATAATCGATAAGGAGTTAATTATGGTAAAGGTCGGTATTAACGGTTTTGGCCGGATCGGACGCAATGTACTGCGCGCAGCACTGAATAATCCGGATATTCAAATTGTGGCAATCAACGATTTGACGGACAGCAAAACGCTGGCGCATCTGCTGAAATACGACTCGCTTCTCGGTAAGCTGGATGCAGAGGTCACAGCGGGTGAAGGGGGGCTTGTTGTTGATGGTAAACCCATTACCGTATTCAGTGAACGCAACCCGGCCAGTATTCCGTGGCGTCAGTGTGAAGTCGACATCGTTATTGAGGCTACAGGATTATTCACGGACCGTGAAAAGGCTGCTGTACATATCCACAGCGGTGGCGCCAAGCGCGTGATTATCTCTGCCCCGGGTAAAAACGATGATTTAACCATTGTGATGGGCGTTAATGAGAGCCTTTACTCCCCGGATAAACACTACGTGATCAGCAACGGAAGCTGCACCACCAATGGTCTTGCACCTGCTGCGCAGGTCCTGCACCAGCATTTCGGTATTAAACATGGTCTCATGAACACCACCCATGCCTACACCAACAGCCAGGCGCTGCACGATCAGCCGGAAAAAGATCTGCGCGGGGCTCGTGCCGCCGCATTGTCGATTGTGCCTTACTCCAGCGGCGCAGCGAAGGCTCTGGGTAAAGTTATTCCTGAGCTGGATGGGCGTTTAACGGGATACTCGCTACGCGTCCCTGTGCCAGTGGTGTCCATTGTTGACCTCACCGTCACGCTTGAGCGAGATGTGACGGTCGAAGAGGTGAACAATGCTTTTCGCGAAGCCGCCGCAGCGGGACCTCTGAAAGGGATCCTGGGTTATAGCGATGAACCGCTCGTCTCCAGCGATTACCAGGGAGACCCACGCTCGTCGATTATCGACGGTCTATCAACGCTGGTGATTGGCGGTAATATGGTCAAAATTCTGGCGTGGTACGACAATGAATGGGGATTCTCTAATCGTCTCGTTGATCTGGCATTGATGATGGCAAAGCGTGAAAGCTAATCCACTGTGTGTTGTATTCATCTGTAAAAGTATAAGCAGTTCAGCTGGATGAATAGTGGCTCGAGTATCATT
>NZ_GL882814.1:69136-71579 GCF_000195655.1 Klebsiella sp. MS 92-3 | reverse complement strand
AAAAAACAGGCGCACTCAGCTGTACTGGCGTACCCGCGCCAGCAGCTCGTCGACGCTGTCGATACGCTCGGCCAGCACGATCAGCGCTCTGCCCAGGGTAATGGCGTGGCGCAGGCACTCATGACGCATGGCGTCGTCCTGGATAGTGTCGATATCCGCGACGTGCGACAGTCCGACGCTGCGGCGGATCAGTTCGCTGCCGCAGAAGCCGACCGCGTCCGCCCACACCTTTTTCAGAAAGGCGGAGGCGTAGCCGGGGTAAGCCAGCGCCGCGTCGCGGGTTTTCTCCGCCGCCAGCGCCTGGAAGCGCTCGGCAAAGGTGGTCCACAGCTGGTGGATGTCGTTCAGCCGCTGCTCGCGCGCGGCGGCGGCATCGCGAATGCCGAGCTGGCCCGGCAGGCCGCAGTAGTTCAGCAGCAGGTTGCCGATGGCGGTACCGATATCGAAGCCGATGGGGCCGAAGTAGCCGAACTCGGCGTCGATGGCCTTCAGGCTGCCTTCGGCAACGAAGATCGACCCGCTGTGGATATCGCCGTGCAGCAGCGCTTCCGCATGGGCAAAGAAACGGTGCTTCAGCGCCGCCACCGCCAGCTTAAGCTGAGCGTCGTCGCGCAGGGCGGCGACATCGGCCTCCAGCTCCGCCGGGTAGCTATTGCGCTCGTGGATCTGATACGGGTCGTTAAAGAACAGATCCTCGGTGATCTCGCACATCGCCGGGTTAATAAACTGCGCCACCTGCGCCTTTTTCTCGTGGGGATGGAGGTAGAAATCGCTGGTGTGAAACAGCACCTGCGCCAGATAGTCGCCAAGCTGGCGGGCCGCCTGGGGATAGTAGACGTTAGCGATAAGCTCTCCGCGCCAGATGCGGTGGTCGGAAAGATCTTCCATCACCATCACCGCCAGCTCGGGATCAAAGTGATGGATTTTTACCGTGTGCTGCGGGCTGTGCTGATAGTGGGCGATAAGAGTTTGCGCCTCCAGACGGGCGCGGTCGAGGGTCAGCGGCCAGGATTCGCCGACGCAGCGCACGTAGGGCAGAGCCTGTTTGACGATCGCCCGGCTGACGCCCTGGCGATCGAACACTTTAAACACCAGATTGAGGTTGCCATCGCCCACTTCCTGCGCGCTGACCAGCTCAGATGGGTTGTCGATGCCGGCGAACTGCTGCGCGTAAGCCACGGCATCGTGGGCGGTGAAGGTATGGTATTGCGACATTGCCTCGATCCTCGAATTCTGATTAAGCCGTTCAGACGTCTATACTTCTGGATTCCATCCTGACACAATGTGATACAACAACGCAACAGGGATTTAACGACATGCAGACATTACAGACCACCAGCCTGCGGGTGAGTGAAAATCAGCTTTTTATTCTCGACCAGCAGGCCTTGCCGCAGGAAAAACGCTGGCTGGCGGCGGATAACGTTGCGCTGCTGGTGGACCATATTCATACCCTGCGGGTGCGCGGCGCGCCGCTGATTGGCCTGTCCGCCAGCCTGCTGCTGGCTCTGCTGGCCCAGCGCGGCCTGAACCGGGATGCACTCCAGCAGGCGCTGGAGACGCTGCGCGCGGCGCGGCCGACGGCGGTCAACCTGATGAATAATCTGGATCGCATGAAGCAGGCGCTGGCCCGGGAGGATTACCCGCAGGCGCTGGAAGCGGAAGCCTTGCGTCTGGTCGAAGAAGATAAACAGCTGTGCGACCGCATCGCTGAGGCGGGCAGTGCGCTGGTGAAGCCCGGCAGTCGACTGCTGACCCACTGCAACACCGGTGGCCTGGCGACCGCCGGGGTAGGGACCGCCCTGGGCGTTATCGCGCTGGCGCACCGGCAGGGAAAAGTGACCAACGTATGGGTTGATGAAACCCGGCCGCTGCTGCAGGGCGGTCGTTTAACCGCCTGGGAGCTGGGCGAGCTGGGCGTGCCCTATCAGCTGATCGCCGATTCAATGGCCGCCAGCCTGATGGCGCAGGGGCAGGTGGATGCGGTGTGGGTCGGCGCCGACCGTATCGCCGCCAACGGCGACGTGGCGAATAAAATCGGCACCTATTCTCTGGCGGTTTTGGCCCATTATCACCAGATCCCGTTTTACGTCGCTGCCCCGCAGACCACCCTCGACCGCCATTGCCCGAACGGGGCGGCGATCCCCATTGAGCAGCGCGCGGCGGCGGAAGTGACCGGAGTGGCGGGCAGCTTCGGCGCGGTACAGTGGGCGCCGACGGGGGCCGCCGTTTACAATCCGGCGTTCGACGTCACGCCTGCTGGGCTGATAAGCGGCTGGGTGCTGGACAGCGGGGTGGTCACCCCGGCGCAGGTCGCCGCCGGGGTGTTTGCGCCGGACAACGGATAACGGACGTCGTGCCGGGCCTGGAAAAAAGGTTTTCCCGGGCCCGGACAAACACCGCGCCGCTACGGCAGGACCATGGCTACCGCCGGGGCGGATGACCG